>NZ_JBFBIV010000008.1:0-166016 GCF_040702025.1 Streptomyces sp. NPDC088194
GCGGCCGGCCGCGGCGCGGGACCGATCGGATGCCGCCATGACGCGCCCCGGGCCCTCAACGCCGGCCACCACCGGCCGCGCCCGTGGCACAGGCCCAGGATCATCGCGGTGGCCACGGCGATGAGGTGCTCGCGCCCGGCCAGGTTGGGATCGGCGATCGACTCCCACACCATGGACCCGCCGGTGAGCGCGAAGACGATCGGGGCGCGGCGGATGACGGAGATGTAGGTGAACAGGCCGACCACCGCGGCCGACGGCCCGGTGTCGAGCACCTGCCCGGTCTGCGGCGGCAGCCCCAGCCGCCACCAGCCCGGTCCCATCGCTATCATCACCCGCACGGTGAGCGTGCCGGCCAGCGTCGTCGCGTAGGCGATGAACAGGGTCCTGAGCCGGCCGAGCGCCAACTCGGCCAGCGCGAAGGCGAGGAAGAGCTGGGTGATGCCCGCCCACACCGGCAGGTCGAGCGCCGGGACGTAGAGTGACACCGGCGTGCGCAGCAGCTCCAGCCACAGCGGGAGGCTGCCGTAGACGCCGCCCAGTATCCGTACGGCCACGGCGCCGGCCTGACGCTGCGCCAGGTCGTGGAAGAAGATGACGCCGAACGCGGCGACACAGGCCAGCAGGAGCCCGGACGGGCCTCGCCGGGTCAGTTGCCGCACCGGATCGGCGATGACGCCCTGCCACTCGCGACGCAGCGTGCGCCACAGGAACGTTGCTGCTGCCACGCCTGCGCGGAGCGGGTACACCTGTCTGTCTCGCCGGATCAATGCCCCTCCCAGCAACCGCCGCGTCCGCGATCGTGCCCATCGGAATCTAACCCCCTGGCTACATGGCGCACACACAGGGGTTACATATATGGGCTGGGCGCGGGGGCGTTCGGGGCGGTGACCGCCGGTTTCCGGCCAGGGTGCGCGTCCGGCCGCGCCCGCCGCCCGCGCCACGCCCGGGAGTTGTCGCAGCTCGGCCCGCGACGGCCGCCCGACCTGCTCGTATCCGGGCGGCGCCTGGGCCGAACGGGTGGCTGTCATGGGCGTCGGCACGCCGTACGCTGTGCTCGTGAATGGCTCCGCGGCATCCGGAATCCGCTCCGTCGGGAACAGGATTCGGCTCTTCCGATACGACTGGGTTCCGGCGGTGGCCGGTTACCTGTGCCTGCTGGCAGGGGTGCTGGACGTCCTCGCGGCGATCTTCCCGCACATGCGCCGGGCGCGGGTGCAGACGCTGGCGGTGGCGCTGCCGGGCGTGGTGTCCACGCTGGCGACGGCGGCCTCGCTGATCGTGGGCGTGCTGATGGTGATGCTCGCGCACGCCCTGCGCCGCCGGAAGCGGCGCGCCTGGCGCGCGGTGATGGTCCTGCTGCCGACCGGCGCGGTACTGGAGGCGCTGCGCTGGCACCAGCGGGTTCCGGCCATGGTCACCGTGGTGCTGTTCGTCCTGCTGCTGATCGCGCACCGCGAGTTCCACGCACTGTCCGATCCGCGCACCCGCTGGCGCGCGGTGGTCAACTTCCTCGCGCTGACCGCGTTCAGCTTCGGGGCCGGGCTGCTGATCGTCAGCGCCCACCCGAAGACGGACATCGGCACCCCTCCCCTCACCGACCGGCTCCAGCACGTCGCCTACGGCCTGGTCGGCATCAGCGGCCCGGTCCAGTACGCGAGCACCCGCACCAGTGACCTCGTCTACTACTCGCTCGCCGGGCTCGGCCTGCTGACCGCGGCCACCACCATCTACCTCGCGCTGCGCCCCTCCTCGCCGGTGCCGCTGCTGGAGGAGACCGACGAGCGGCGGGTGCGCGCGCTGCTGGCGCGGCACGGCGGGCGGGACTCGCTCGGCTACTTCGCGCTGCGCCGCGACAAGAACGTCTGCTTCTCCCCGTCGGGGAAGGCGGCCATCGCCTACCGGGTGGTGTCCGGGGTGATGCTCGCCAGCGGCGACCCGATCGGCGACGTGGAGGCGTGGCCCGGCGCGATCAGGGAGTTCATGGACACCGCCACCCGGCACGCGTGGGTGCCGGCGGCGATGGGGTGCAGCGAGACCGGTGGCGAGGTGTGGGCGCGCGAGGCGAACCTGTCCGCGTTGGAGATCGGCGACGAGGCGATCATCGACACCGGCTCCTTCAGCCTGACCGGCCGGTCGATGCGCAACGTCCGGCAGATGGTCAACCGGATCGAGCGCGCCGGGTACACCTGCCGGGTGCGCCGGGTGGGCGACCTGTCCGAGGCGGAGAAGGCGGAGATCCGCGACGCGGCCGCGGCCTGGCGCGGCACCGAGGTCGAGCGCGGCTTCTCGATGGCGCTCGGCCGCTTCGGCGGCAGCGGCGACGGCGACTGCGTGGTGGTCACCGCCCACAAGGAGCCGGAGGCCGGTGCCGCCGCGCCGGGCGGGAACATCCGGGCGATCCTGCACTTCGTGCCCTGGGGCAGGGACGGCATCTCGCTGGAACTGATGCGCCGCGACCGGGAGGCCGACCCGGGGCTCAACGAACTGCTCATCGTCAAGGCCCTCCAGCAGGTCCCCGACCTCGGCATCACCCGGGTGTCGCTGAACTTCGCGATGTTCCGCGCCGCGCTGGCCCGCGGTGAACGCCTGGGCGCGGGGCCGGTGTTGCGCGCCTGGTGCGGTCTGCTGCTCTTCCTGTCCCGCTGGTTCCAGATCGAGTCGCTCTACAGGTTCAACGCCAAGTTCCAGCCGCGGTGGGAGCCGCGCTTCCTGGTCTACCCGACCGGCCGCGACCTGCTCCGGATCAGCGTCGCCGCGCTCCAGGCCGAGGCGTTCCTCAACCTGCCCCGGCCGCGCCTGCGTCGGCGCGGGAAGGCGGACCCGGACGACGCCCGGGGCGCGAGCACCGCCGCCGAGGCGCGCGAGGCCACCGCCCAGCACCGGTAGCCCGCCGGCCCGCGCTCCCCGCGCCTCGCGCGGCCCCCCGCCTCGACGAGAACGACCCGACCCTGCTGCCTCCCGACGGCGAAGCCCGCCGAACGCGGCGGCGCACCGGGGCCGTTCGCCCCGCGCGAGGCGGTACGGCGGCGCGCGAGGCGGTACGGCGGACGTCGGTGCCCGCCCGCCGTCAGTGCCCCGGGCCGGCCCGGGGTATCCGGGACGGCCGCGCACGGCCGTCCCGTTCCCGCACGGCCGTCCCGTTCCCGCACGGCGGCGCCCGCAGCCTGCTCCAACGGCTCGGCGCCCCGCCCGTCGCCGGCCTGGACGCTGACCGCTCGCAGCCCGTCGGCCGCCGGGCGCTCGGGTCACCGCATCAGCTCCCGGGCCGCCGCGGCGACGGAGTGCGGGGTGATCCCGAAGTCCTCGAAGAGCTCGGCGGCCGAGGCCGACGCGCCGAAGTCCTCCACCCCGATCGTCCTCCCGTCCAGGCCCACCAGGTCGTGCCAGCCCTGGCTGACGCCCGCCTCCACCGAGATCCGGCGGCGGACGGCCGGCGGGATGACGCTGTCCTGGTACGACCTGGGCTGCTCGTCGAACCACTCGCGGCAGGGCATCGAGACCACCCGCGCCCGGACGCCCTCGTCGGCGAGCAGGCGGGCCGCGGTGACCGCGACCGCGACCTCGGACCCGGTGGCGATGACGACCACGTCCGGGTCGGTCGCGGCGCCCGGTGACGGCGCCTCGTAGCGGACGTATCCGCCGCGGACCGCGCCGGTGGCCGGGTGGAAGCCCTCCCCGTCGTCGGGGAACACCGGCAGGTCCTGCCTGCTGAGGCTGAATCCGGTCGGCCGGGCCGGGCCGGCGAGGACCTTCCACAGCGTGATCGCCGTCTCGTTGGCGTCGGCCGGCCGCACCACGTCGAGGCCGGGCATGGCGCGCAGCGAGGCGAGGTGCTCGACCGGCTGGTGCGTGGGGCCGTCCTCGCCGAGGCCGATGGAGTCGTGGGTCCAGACGTAGACGGTGGGCAGCCGCATCAGCGCGGCGAGGCGGACGGCCGGGCGCATGTAGTCGCTGAACACCAGGAACGTGCCGCCGTAGGGGCGGCTGAGCCCGGACAGCGCGATGCCGTTCATGGCGGCGGCCATGAAGTGCTCGCGGATGCCCCAGTGGATGGTCTGCCCGGCGGGGTCCGCGCCGGGCAGCGGGCTGGAGGCCGGCAGGAACGAGGAACCGCCGTCGACGGTGGTGTTGTTGGAGTCGCCGAGGTCGGCGGAGCCGCCCCACAGTTCCGGCAGTTGCGCCGCGGCGGCCTTCAGCGCGCGGCCGAACGCCTTCCGGGTGGCGACCGGGGTGCCCGCCGCGAACGCCGGTCGCGCGCCGTCGAAGGTGGCCGGCGGCCGGCCGCCGCGCAGCCGCCGCACCAGGTCGTGCCTGTCGGGGTGCCGGTCGGCCCAGGCCGCGAAGTCCTTGTCCCAGGCGTCGTGGGCGCGGGCGCCCGCGTCACGCGCCGCGGACGCGGTCCACGCGTGGACCCCCGCGGGCACGTCGAACGTCGTGTCGGGGTCGACGCCGAGCACCGTCTTGGCCGCGCGCACCGCCTCCGCGCCGAGCGCGGAGCCGTGGGAGGCGGGGGTGTTCTGCGCGCCGGGCACCGGCCAGGCGATGATGCTGCGCATCACGATCAGCGAGGGCCGGGTGGTCTCGGCCGTCGCCGCCTGGAGCGCGCGGGACAGGCCCGGCAGGTCGATGTCGCCGTCGGCGGCGAGGTCGACGCTCTGCACGTGCCATCCGTAGGCGGCGTAGCGGGCGGCGACGTCCTCGCTCGTGGCCAGTTCGGTGCTGCCCTCGATGGAGATGCGGTTGTCGTCGTGGACCACCACGAGGTCGCCGAGTCGCTGGTGGCCGGCGAAGGCGCCCGCTTCGGAGCTGATGCCCTCCTGCATGTCGCCGTCGGAACACAGCACGAAGATCCGGTGGTCGAACGGGCTGGTGCCGGCCGGCGCGTCGGGGTCGAGCAGTCCGCGCTCGCGGCGGGCGCCCATGGCCATGCCCACCGCGGTGGCGATGCCCTGGCCGAGCGGCCCGGTGGTGGTCTCCACGCCCGGCGTGTGTCCCCGCTCGGGGTGTGCCGGGGTGAGGCTGCCCTTCTTCCGGTACCCGCGCAGGTCGTCCAGCGTGAGCGGGTAACCGGTGAGGTGCAGCTGGATGTAGAGGGTGAGGCTGGAGTGGCCGCAGGACAGCACGAAGCGGTCCCGGCCGGGCCACTGCGGGTCGGCGGGGTCGTGGCGCAGGAACCGCTGGAAGATCAGATGGGCGGCCGGGGCGAGGCTGACCGCGGTGCCGGGGTGGCCGTGCCCGGCCTCCTGCACGGCGTCCATGGCCAGCACCCGCGCGGTGGTGACGGCGCGCGCGTCCTGCTCGGTCCACACGAACGGGGTGGTGGGCTGGGGTGCGGCGGTGCCCGTCACGGGGCGCTCCTTCGACGAGGTGAGGCGTGCGGGTGGGCCGGCGCGGCGCACCGGCGGCCGGCGCGGGGTGCGCCGGCCGCTGCGGGGCGGGTTCACCACAGGGTGTAGCCGCCGTCGATCACCAGGACCTCGCCGGTGACGAAGGAGGACGCCGGGCTGGCCAGGTAGAGCGCGGCGGGGGCGATCTCCACGGCCTGCGCGTAGCGCTGCATGGGGACTTCGTCGATCCAGTAGTGCTTGTACTCGGGCAGGTCGATGTCGGAGATCTCGGTCTTGGTGTAGCCGGGGGCGATCGCGTTCACCCGTACCGAGCGGGGCGCCCACTCCGCGGCCAGCGAGCGGGTCATGTGGTGCACCCCCGCCTTCGAGACGGCGTAAGGGGCGTGCCACTGCGGCCGGTTGATGATCATGCCGGACATCGAGCCGACGTTGACGATGGAACCGGTGCCGCGCTCGACCATGGACGCGCCGACCACCTGGCTGGCCTTCCACACCGCGTCGAGGTTGGTGGCCATCACCCGGTCCCAGTCCTCGTCGTCGATGCTCAGGGACTCGCCGTGGATGCCCACGCCGGCGTTGTTGACCAGGATGTCGATCGGGCCGAGTTGCCCGGTGACCGTCTCGCGCATGGCCTCCAGGTCGGCCCGGCTGGTGACGTCGGTCCTCGTCGAGATGACGGCGCCGCCGACTTTCGCGAGGTCGGCGACGGCCTCGCGGTTGCGGTCCTCGTCGCGGCTCGCGATCGCCACCGACGCGCCGGCCTCGGCCAGCGCGGTCGCGATGGCCTTGCCGATGCCGCGGTTGCCGCCGGTGACGACGGCGACCTTCCCGTCCAGACGGAATCGATCCAGGACGCTCATGCGGTTGCCTCTTCTGTGGGTCGGGACGGTGTCCGCACGGCGGGCACCCGGAGTATCCGGTCCGCGTGGGACCGGGTGCTCTCGATGAGTTCGGCGTTGCGCTGGTCCGAGCCGTGCGAGCGTTCGTACGCCTCCTTGGCGGTCCGCCCGTACGACATGTGCCGGGCGATCAGCCGGTCGAAGCGGACGTCCTCGCCCGGCTCCAGGAACCAGCACACGTCGAGCAGTTCGCGCACCGGCTGCCACGGGCCCTGGTCGACGAGCAGGTAGTTGCCCTCGGTGATGATCAGCGGCACCTCGCGCGGCACCGGGACGGCGCAGGCGATGGACTCCTCCAGGCTCCGGTCGAAGAAGGAGGTGTAGACGGTCGCGTCCTCGCGGGCCCGCAGCCGGCGCAGCAGGTGGACGTAGCCGGCGGCGTCGAAGGTGTCGGCGGCCCCCTTGCGGGGCTTGCGCCCCAGCCGGTCCAACTCGGCGCCGGCCAGGTGGAAGCCGTCGAGTCCGACCAGCACCGCCTGGCCGTCGAGTGCGGCCACGAGGGTCTCGCCGAGGGTGGACTTGCCCGATCCCGGCGCGCCGGTGATGCCGAGTATCCGCCGCCCGCCGGGGGTGATCAGGGCGCGGGCCGCCGCGGTCAGCTCCTCGAAGGTGACGGCCTCGCCGCGCGGCGGCTGGGCGTCGCGGCCGGTCGGTGCGGGGTTCATCGTGGTCCGTCCTTCGTCAGTGGCATGGATACGTCCTCGGGCGACTTGGCGCCGGTCATGAGGGCGACGGCTTCCTCCATGGAGGTGTCCTTCGGGTCGACCAGCGCGATCCGGCGGCCCAGCCGGTGGATGTGGATACGGTCGGCGACCTGGAAGACGTTCGGCATGTTGTGGCTGATGAGCACCACCGGCAGGCCGCGCTCGCGCACCCGCAGGATGAGGTCCAGGACCTGGTTGGTCTCGCGGACGCCGAGCGCCGCGGTCGGCTCGTCCATGACCACGACCCGGGTCGCCCACGCGGCGACGCGGGCGACGGCGACGGCCTGCCGCTGGCCGCCGGAGAGCGTCTCGACCTTCTGGCCGATGGACTGGATGCGGATACCGAGGTCGACCATGTGCCGCGCCGAGCCGTGCCGCATCCCGCGCTTGTCCAACTGCCGGAATACGGTGCCCAGTACGCCTTTGCGGCGCTGCTCCCGGCCGAGGTAGAGGTTCTGCGAGATGTCGAGCGCGGGGGCGACGCCCAGCTCCTGGTAGACGGTCTCGATGCCGGCGTTGCGGGCGTCGAGCGGGTTGCGGAAGTGCACCGGTTCGCCGTCGAGGTGCAAGGTGCCCTCGTCGGGGACGACCGCGCCGGTGAGCGACTTGATCAGGGTGGACTTGCCCGCGCCGTTGTCGCCGATGACGGCGAGGATCTCGCCCGGGCGCAGGTCGAAGTCGCTGTTGTCCATGGCCACCACGTGGCCGTAGCGCTTGGTGAGGCCGCGGGCCTGGAGCACGTTCGGCCGGGTGTCGGAGCCGTTCTCGGAGCCGGTCATCGGGTCTGCCTCCTTCGCACGAGGTGGTCCACGCCGACCGCGATGACCACCAGGACACCGGTGGCGACCTGCTGGTAGAGCGAGTCGATGCCCGCCTGGGTGAGGCCGTTCTGCAGCACCGTCACGATGAGCGCGCCGATGAACGTGCCGACCACGCCGCCCCGGCCGCCGAAGAGGCTGGTGCCGCCGATCACCACGGCGGTGATGCTGTCGAGGTTGCCGTTGGTGTAGCCGCTGGGGTCGGCGGTCGGGGTGCGGCCCAGGGCCTGCCAGGCGGCGAAGTAGTAGATCACCGCGGCCACGATGTAGACGCTCAGCAGGATGCGCTTGACCTTGATGCCGGCCAGCGCGGCCGCCTTGTCGTTGTCGCCGACCGCGTAGACCCGTACGCCCCAGGAGGTCTGGCTGAGCGCGTAGCCGAGCACCGCGGTGAGCGCGATCCACAGCATCACCCCGTAGGTGATGGTCACGCCGCCGACCGTCGGGCCCCGGTTGAGGAAGGTCAGGAAGTCCGAGCTGATCGGGTAGCTCTGCGAGGAGGTGTAGAGCCGGGACGAGGCGGCGACCACCGACATCACGCCGAGCGTGACGATGAACGGGGGCAGCTTCAGCAGCGACACCAGGACGCCGTTGACCGAGCCGACCACGACGCAGACCACCAGGCCGACCAGCGCGGCGGCCACCGGGTCGCCGTGCACGGCCATCTTCCCGATCACGACCGAACCGAGCACCATGATGGCGCCGTTGGCCAGGTCGATCCCGGAGGTCAGGATGATCAGCGTCTGACCGAGCGCCAGGGTGCCCACCACGACGGACTGCTGCGCGATCAGGGCCAGGTTGTCGGAGTTGAAGAAGGTGCTCGTCGACAGGGCGAAGACGATCACCGCGGTGACCAGGGCCGCGAGCGGCCCGGCGATCTGATGGGACGCGAGGCCGCGCAGGTCCCGGCGGGGACCGACGCCCCGTTCGAGCGCCAGCACGTCGGCGTCCTGGGTGGTCGCGGTCACTTCGGTCCCCAGCAGTGGCTCAGGCCCCAGGCGGAGGTCTGCGAGGCGACGCCGGGCACCGGGTGGTCGGTGATCAGGGCCGTGCCCGAGTCGATGACGCCGCTCTTCGGCTTGGTGCCGTCCTTGATGTACGCGGCGGCGGCGTCGACCGCCATCTCGCCCATCTTGTCCGGGAACTGCATGGCGGTGGCGCCTATCGCACCGCTCTTCACGTCCTCGACGCCGCTGCACGCGCCGTCGACGGAGACCAGGACGGTCTTGCCGGCCAGGCCCTTGTTCTTGATGGCGGTGTAGGCGCCGTGCGCGGTCGGCTCGTTGATGGTGTAGACGACGTTGATGTCGGAGTGCGCCGACAGCAGGTTCTCCATCGCGGACTGGCCGGTGTCCTCGGTGCCCTGGGTCAGCGCGCTGCCGGCCACTTCCGGCGACTTGGACGTGATGCCGTACCCGCTGAGGAACCCCTGGTGGCGGTCGGCGGCGGGCTTGTCCGAGAGGTCGAAGTCGAGCAGGGCGACATGCGGGTCCTTCGGGGCGGACGCCTTGGCCCACTTCCCGATGAGTTCGCCGGCGGCGACGTTGTCGGTGGCGTAGGTGGCGTCCGCGGCGTCGGTCGGGTCGAGCGCCGCGTTCACCGTCAGGACCAGGATGCCCTTGGACTTGGCCTGCTTCAGCACGCCGTTGAGCGCCGTCGCGTTGGCCGGGGTGACCACGATCGCCTTCACCTTGTTGGCGATCATGTTCTCGATCGCGGTCACCTGCGTCGCCGAGTCCCCGGGGGTCTTGGCCTCGGCCTTCATGACCTTCCAGCCCTTGGCCTTCGCGGCCTTCTCGGTGGCGTTCTCCAGCGTGCCGAAGAACGGGTTGCTCAGGTTCAGCGCGACGATCCCGATCTTCGGGGACCCGCCGGAACCGCCGCCGGAGCCACCGGGCCCGCACGCCACGGCGGCCACGCCACAGGCGACGGTGAGGGCGGCGACTTTGATCCGCAAGGAGGCGGGAGCACGTCGGACGATCTTCATTGAGTCCTCCTGGACGCAGGGCCGTCAACTCGGCTTCGGTGCGGGAGGAACCCGCCACGGGCGTCGATATGACCGGGTGATTACGTCGATGTTGCGGATCGTTCGATCGGCTGTCAAGCAAAAATAAACTACTTCTGTATGGTTGCCGACATAAATGGCCCTTCACTACAGTGCAGTCCGACGTCCCGAGAGCGGAGCGAGATGAGCGAGACGACACGCACGGCCGCGAGCGGCCCGGCCCCCTGGCGGGCCGAGGAGGGCCCCGGGCGGATCTTGCAGCTGATCACGACCGGAAGGGCCAACACCCGTACCGCGATTGCCCAGTTGACGGGCCTGTCCCGGTCGACGGTCGGTCAGCGGCTGGACGCGCTGTTCGCCGCGGGGCTGCTCAAGGAGAGCGACCAGAGCGTGCCCTCGCGCGGTCGCCCGTCGCGCGCGCTCACCCTCGACCACGCCGCCGGGCTCATCATCGGCGTGGACATCGGGGAGCAGCGGACGCGGGTGGCGATCACCGATCTCAACGCGGGCATCCTCGCCGAGCGGGTCGAACGGCTCGCCGTCGGCGACGGCCCCGAGGCGCTGCTGGACACGATCACGGCGACGGTGCGCGGCATGATCAGCCACGCCGACCTCGGTGCCACCCCGGTCGCCGGCATCGGATTCGGGCTGCCCGCGCCGGTCGACTACGAGGCCGGCCGCGTGCTCGGCTGGTCGATCATGTCCGGCTGGGACGACTACGACATCCGCGGGCACCTGCGCCGCACCTGGCAGGTCCCGATCCTCATCGACAACGACGTCAACCTGCTCACCCTCGCCGAGCACCGCCGCTTCTGGCGCGACCAGCCGCACCTGCTCTACATCAAGGCCGGCACCGGGGTCGGCAGCGGGATGGTGATAGACGGCCACGTCAACCGCGGTGCGCAGGGCGCGGCCGGCGACATCGGGCACATCCACATCAGCGGGTTCGGCGACCCGCAGTGCCGGTGCGGGAACCGGGGGTGCCTGGAGTCCCTGGTCGGCGGCTGGGCGCTCGCCCGCGACCTGCGCGACCGCCGCCAGACCAAGGGCCAGGACGCGCGCGACGTCGTCGACCAGGTGCGGCGCGGCGACAGCACCGCGGTCGCCGCGCTCCGGACCGCCGGCCGCGTCCTCGGCGAGGCCGTCGCCTACGCGACCAGCCTGCTCAACCCCGACATCATCGTGCTCGGCGGCCGGCTCAGCACCGTCGGCGACCACCTGATGGCCGGCGTCCGCGAGGTCATCTACCAGCGCTCACTGCCGCTGGCCACCCGCCAGTTGCAGATCGTGCCCACCAAGTACAAGTCCCGCGCCGGCATCGCGGGAGCCGCCTACCTGGTCCGCGACCACGTGCTGGACCCGGCCACCCTCGACGCCACCCTCGCGGTCGGCGCCGCCCCCTTCTCGACCTTGTAGGCCGCCCGTTCAGGGCGCGGCGGGGTGCCAGCCGAGGGCGGGGCCGAGGCGGGTGGCGAGGTCGGTGAGGATCTGGACGTAGTCGGCGTGGTCGAAGGTGAAGGGCAGCGCGAAGGCGACCTCGTGGACCTCGCGGAACGCGGCGTGCCCGTGCAGCCGTTCGGCGAGTCGCGCGGACTCGCCGACCAGGTCGGGGGCGAACAGCAACCGCGCCGGTCCCTGCGGGGCGGCCGTGCGCGGCAGCCGCTTGCGGGCGAACTCCTCGTACTTCGCGCGCTGTTCGGGCGTCGCGGAGTCGGTGGGGATGACCACGAGGCCCTGGGAGACCCGGGCCCGGTCGCCCGCCGGGTGGTGCGCGCGGAACTCGCGGATCTGCGCGAGTTGCAGCGCGGCGAAGGTGGCGGTGGCCGCGGCCTCGCCGGAGTCCCCGGAGCCGCCGGGCACCCCGGAGTCGCCGGAGCCGCCGGCCGTCTCTGACCCGTCGGCCGCCTCTGACCCGTCGGCCGTCCCCGCCCGCTCGGCCGGCCCCGCCTTGACGACGCTGCTGGTCAGGAAGTTCATGCCCTGCTCCCCCGCCCAGCGGGCCGACCGCAGGCTCGCGCCGCCGTACCACATCCGGTCGGCCAGCCCGGCGGCGTGCGGCTGGACCCGTGGCGAGAACACCTCGAAGCCCTCGGTCGCGCCGGACGCGGTCGCCGGCTCGCCGCGGACGAAGGACAGCAGCCGCCGCACCCGTTCGTAGCCGAAGTCCTCGGCGTCGGCCGTGTCCGGGTACAGGGCGTCCTTGACCCGGTCGTACCGCATCGGCGGGCCGACGCTGACGCCGGGGTTGAGCCGGCCGCCGGAGAGGATGTCCACGGTGGCCAGGTCCTCGGCGAGCCGCAGCGGGTTCTCCCAGCCCAACGGGATGACCGCGGTGCCCAGTTCGATCCGGCTGGTGCGCTGCGTGGCCGCGGCGAGCAACGCGACCGGCGAGGAGATGCCGTACTGGAGGTGCCGGTGCCGCACCCAGGCGCTGTCGAAGCCCAGTTGCTCGCCCAGCTCGATGACGCGCAGCGTCGATTCGTGGCCCGCGCGCGGATCGGCCTCGTCGAACAGCCCGATGGTCAGGAAGCCCAGCTTCCGCAGCGGCTCCGAGGCAGGTGGCACGTGCTTCCTCCATGGTCCCGGCGGCGGGGTCCGCCGCGTCGGCGGCGCCGCCCCGATTCTCGCAGAGGGCGCGGGCGGCGGCCCGCGAAGCCCTGACTGAAAGGGGCGGCGGTGTACGGGCATCGGTGTACGGGCATCGGTGTACGGGCGGGCTCGCGTGGCCGCGGGCCCGCCCGCATCGCGGTCCGTCCGCCTACTCGCCGGCGGCGCCCGCCTCCACCAGTCCGGCCGCCCGGCCGTCTGCCGCGGCCTCCGCTTCCGCTTCCGCCTCCGCCTCCGCTTCCGCTTCCGCTTCCGCCGCCGCACGGTGGGCGCTTCCGCCGAGCACCCGGTTGAGGACCGCCGCCGCGCCGCCGGCCGGAAGCTCCGCGCCCCGCCACGCGACGTGCTGGTCCGGGCGGACCAGCACGTGCGCGGTGCCGTAGAGCGCGCGGGCCGCCGGGTCGGTCAGGTGGATGACCGTGAACGGCAGCGCCCTGGCCGCGGCCTGCTCGGCGAAGTCCCGCTCGATCGTGCGCGCGTCCGCGCGTACGTCGGTGGGCGCGTCGGTCAGGACGAGGAGCGCGAAGGACGTGCCGATCCGGTCGTAGAGGGTGCCGCCGTAGGGGTCCACGAGTCCGTCCGGCGCCCGGTGGCCCGGGCGGGGGTCGTCCTCGTAGACGTCCGGGCGCCAGGCGGGCTCGGTGTCGAGCTGGCCCGGTTCGTACCAGACCGCGGCCGAGTCGTCGTACCGCTCGTCGAAGGTGACGCCGTTCGCGCCGAGGCGGTCCCGGCGCAGGCGTTCGCCGATCTCGGCGCGGCGGGCGGCGGCGGCCGGGCCGAGGTCGGCGTCGTCGGGGATACCGCCGGCCCGGATGTCGGCGAGGGTGGCCTGGGCCCGGCGGGCGCGCTGGAGCGCGTGGTCGGCGATCCGCCAGTTGTGCCGGCGGCGCTCCTGGTCGTACGAGTCGAGCAGCGCGGGCGGGGCCTGGCCGCCGAGCACCGCGGCGAGCTTCCAGCCGAGGTTCACCACGTCGCCGATGCCCTCGCCGAGGTTGCCGCCGGGCGTCCGTACGTGGGCCGCGTCGCCGGCCAGCAGCACCCGGCCGTGCCGGAAGGTCCGGGCGATCCGGGTGGCGTGGTAGAAGGTCGTGGCGGAGACGAGTTCCAGGTCGAGGTCGAAGCCGAAGGCGGCCCGCGCGGTCGCCAGCAACTCCTCCTCGGTGGGCTCGTGTTCGAGCGGGAACGGCCCCGCGTACACCCGCCACTCGCGGGTGCTCACGGCGGCGAGGAAGCCGGACGCGTGCGGGTTGAAGACGATGTTGGTGCCGCTGGGCGCGGCGCCGACCCGTTCGGTGATGTCGCCGGTGCGCACGATGAGGCGCAGCCGCTTCTCGGTGGCGTGCTCCCCGTCCCGTTCGATGCCGGCCAGCCGGCGGGTGGTGCTGCGGCCGCCGTCGGTGCCGAGGACGTATCCGGCCCGGATCACGAGCGGTTCGCCGGAGTCGACGTCGACGACCTCGGCGTCCACGCCGTCCTCGTCCTGGCGCAGGCCGCGCAGTTCCCAGCCGCCGGCCACGCTCACCCGGCGCTCGGCGAGGTGTTCGAGGAAGACGTGCTGGAAGACGGTCTGCGGCCGGCGCAGCGCCTCGTCGGCCGAGTGGCCGCCGCCGAGCGTGCCTCGGAAGTCGGGGCGAGGCACCGGCACCAGTTCGTGCCCGGCCAGCGAGGTGACCAGTTTGATGCCCTGGTTCCACTCCGGGGGGAAGGTCCACGCGTCGCGGACCCGCTGGAGCAGCCCCCAGCGGCGCAGGTGCTCCACCACGCGCGGGGTGTGGCCCATCGCGCCGGCCCGGACCAGCGTCGCGGTGCGGGCCCGTTCGACGACGGCCACCCGCACGCCGCGGGAGGTCAGTTCGACCGCCGCGGCGAGGCCGGCCGGGCCGGCGCCGACGATCAGCACGTCCACCGACCGCGGCGGCGTGCCGACCGGGAACCGGACGGTGTGCACGTCGCGCCCCCCGGTCGGGGAGAGGGACGGGGAGAGGGCGGAGGGCGAAGGGGAGGAGGCGGGGGCGGACGGGGGCAGGGATCTGGACAGCGGTGCCACGGACGCGGTCATCGGCCGGCCTCTCAGTCGTTCACGAGCTGGCGCTCGCGGGTGTAGCGGTTGGCCGGTACCGGCAGGCCGAGGTTGCCGCGCAGGGTGTCGGCCTCGTACTCGGTGCGGAACAGCCCGCGCCGCTGGAGGATCGGCACCACTCCGTCAACGAAGGCGGCGAGTTCGGCCTCGGTGCGGAAGGCGAGGTTGATGCCGTCGAAGGTGCCGGCGTGGAACCACTCCTCGATGGTGTCGGCGACGCCCTGCGGCGTGCCGACGAACGGTGAGCGGCGGAACTCCCGTACGGAGTTGGCTACTTGACGAAGCGTCAGATTCTCGGTCCGGGCCCGCTCGATGATCCGGCCCGCGCCGGTCCGGCCGCCCCGCTCGGCCAGGTGCGCGACGTCGGGGAACGGCGCGTCCAGGTCGTGCACGCTGAAGTCGTAGGCTCCGAAGGACCGGCCGAGGAGCGCGAGGTTGCCCTCGAAGTCGTCGTCCTCCTCGAAGATCTCCCGCTCGCGGCGCCGGGCGGCCTCCTCGGTGCCGGCCACGATCGGGCCGCCGTGGATGAAGATCTTGATGTGCTCGGGGTCGCGGCCGTATCCGGCGGTGCGCTTCTTGATGTCGGAGTAGTACTCCCGGGCCTGCTGGAGGCCGCCGCCGGGCGCGTAGATGCCCTCGGCGACCTGCGCGGCCAGGTCGCGGCCCTCCTCCGAGACACCGGCCTGGAAGATCACCGGCTGGCCCTGCGGGGAGCGGGAGAGGTTGAGCGGGCCGGCCACGCTGAGGTGCTCGCCGACGTGGTCGAGCGCGTGCAGCTTGGCCGGGTCGAGGAAGACGTCGCGCTCGACGTCGGCGGGGAACGCGTCGTCCTCGTAGGAGTCCCACAGGCCGCGCGCGACCTGGACGAACTCCAGGGCGCGGCCGTAGCGGGTGGCGTAGTCGAGGTGCTCCTCGAGACCGAAGTTCTTCGACGCGCCGGTGTCGAAGCTGGTCACGACGTTCCAGCCGGCGCGGCCGCCGCTGATGTGGTCGAGGGAGGCGAACCGGCGGGCCAGGTTGAACGGCGAGTTGTACGTCGAACTGGCGGTGCCGACCAGTCCGACGTGCTTGGTGTGGGTGGCGACCGCGGACAGCAGCGTGAGCGGCTCCAGCCGGTTGAGGTAGTGCGCCGGGTAGGTGGAGTTGATGAACTGGCTGTCGACGATGAACAGGGCGTCGAAGAGCGCGTGTTCGGCGGCCTGGGCCTGCCGGATGTAGTAGTTGATGTCGATGCTGGCGTTCTTCGCGACGCTCGGGTCCTTCCACAGGCCGTGCTGGCCGGGGCCGCCGACGCCGTAGGGGTGGAGCGCGAGGTGGATCGTGCGGGACATGGTTCTCCCTCTTCCGTGATGAGACGTGGGTGGCAGGGCTCGGGGCGGGCGCGGGGCGGCGGTTGAGCGGCCGTGGGGTGGCCCGTTCGGGGGTGGCCGCGAAGCGGCGCGGGTTCAGGCGTCGAGCAGCGCGCGCAGGGCGTCGCGCTCGGCCCGTCCGGCCGGGGCGGTGTGCAGGGTGGGCGCGGACCTGACCAGCAGGCGGGTATAGGGGTGTCGCGGCTCCTCGATGACGTCGCGGGCGGCGCCGGCCTCCACGAGTTCGCCCTGGTAGAGCACGGCGATACGGTCGGCGATCCCGGCGACGGACCCCAGGTCGTGGGAGATCAGCACGATGGCCACGCCGGTGCCGCGCAACTCCTTGAGGATCTCCAGGATCTGCACCCGGTTCGCGGAGTCCAGGGCGCTGACCGGCTCGTCGAGGATGATCAGTTCGGGCTCGGTGACCAGGGCCCGGGCGACCGCGACGCGCTGCCGCTGGCCGCCGGAGAGTTCGCCGGGCAGCCGGTCGAGCAGGTCCTCGGGCAGGTGGACCCGGGCGAGGAAGGACCGGGTCCGCGCGGTCGCCTCGGCGTGGGCGACGCCCTTCAGCAGCAGCGGCTCGGCCAGCGAGTCGGCGATGGTGAGGTCCGGGTCGAGGCTGCGCAGCGGGTCCTGGAAGACGTACTGCACCACGCCGCGGCGGCGCAGGGCGCGCCACTTGCCGGCGCCGTACCCGGTCACCTCCTCGCCGCCGACGACGATCGAGCCGGCCGAGGCGCGGACCAGGCCGAGGACGGCGCGGGCGAGGGTGGACTTGCCCGACCCGGTCTCGCCGATGACGCCCACGGTCTCGCCGGGGGCGACGCTCAGCGTGATCCCGTGCAGGGCGCGCCGCCGGCGCCGGCGCCGGCCGTAGTGGACGTCGAGCCCGTCGATGGCGAGCACCGGACCGGCGGGACCGGCGGACGGACCGGCCGAGGCACCGGCGGACGGCCCGGTGGACGGACTGCCGGACAGCCCGGCCGAGGCACCGGCGGACGGCCCGGCGGACGGACTGCCGGACGGCCCCGCCAACGTCTCTGCGGCGGGCGGGAGTTGCGGGTGCGCGCCGGTCACGACGCCTCCTTCGACGTACGGAACCTGTCCAGGCCGTACTGCTCGTGCTCGGCGACGAGCAGCCGGGTGTACTCGTGGCGCGGGTGGTGCAGCACCTGGCGGGTCGGGCCGTGCTCCACGACCTCGCCCTGCCGCATGACCAGCACCTCGTCGCAGATCTGGGCGACCACGGCCAGGTCGTGGGAGACCACCACCAGCGCCAGGCCGGTGCGTTCGCGCAGGTCGGCCAGGAGGTCGAGGATCTCGGCCTGCACGGTGACGTCGAGCGCGGTGGTGGCCTCGTCGGCGATCAGCACGCGCGGGCCGGCCGCGATCGCCGCGGCGATCAGGACCCGCTGGAGCATCCCGCCGGACAGCTCGTAGGTGTACTGGCCGTAGACCAGTTCCGGCTCGCGCAGGTGGACCGCGCGTAGCAGTTCGAGGGCGCGCTGCCGGGCCGGGCCCCGCTTCAGCCCGTTCTTGGCGCGGACCACCTCGGCGATCTGCGCGCCCACCTTGATCGACGGGTTGAGGTAGGACGCCGGGTCCTGGAAGACCGCGCTGATCGTGGCGCCGCGCAACCGCGTCCACTGCTGCGGGGTGAGGGTGGCGATGTCGGTGCCGGCGATCTCGACCGCGCCCTCGGAGATCTCGAAGTGCGCGGGGAGGATGCCGAGTACGGCACGGCAGGTGAGGGTCTTGCCGCTGCCCGACTCCCCCACCACGCCCACCGCCTTGCCGGGGGTCAGCTCGAAGTCGACGCCGTGCACGATCTCGCGGTCGGTGGCCCGGTCGGTGATGTGCAGGCCGGCGACCTTGAGCACGGTGGCGGGTTCGGGGCTCCCGGCGGGAGCCTCGGCGGGCGCGGTGCCGGGCGTGCCCGCGGTCCCGGCCGTCTCGGCGGCCCCTTGCGTCTGCTCGGCCTCCTCCGTCTCCGCGGTCCGCGTGGACGACGGGCTCTCGGACAGGTTCTCGGACAGTGCCGTCATGACGCGCCTCCGACCGGAGTGGGTGGGGTCCGGTCGGGGCGGCCGGCGCGGACCTTGCGGTTGTCGACCAGCGCGCGGCCCGCCTCGCCCGAGACGTCCCGGATCGCGTCGGCGAGCAGGTTGCCGGCCCAGACGGTGACCATGATCAGCAGCGCGGGGGCCACCGGGGCCCACGGCTGGTAGCTGAGGTATCCCAGGTCCGAGGCGAGCAGGCCGCCCCAGGTGGGCTCGGGCGGCTGGACCCCGATCCCCAGGAAGGTCAGGCTGGAGACGATGACGAACCCGACGCCGACGGTCTGGGCGAGCGCGACCGCGATCGGCGGGAGCACCTTGGTCCAGACGTGGCGGCGGACCACCCAGCCGACGGAGGCGCCGGAGATCAGCGCCGCCTCCACGTACTGCGAGCGGGCCACGGTCAAGGTGGCGGCGCGCGAGACGCGGTAGAACAGCGGCGAGACCAGCACGCCGGTGACCAGCATGGCCTGGGTGATGCCGTTGCCGAGCAGCGCGATCACCGCGACGGCGAAGAGCAGGAACGGCAGCGCGACCAGCGTGTCGACCACCCGCAGGGTGACCCACTCGAAGACCCGGCCGAGGTACACCGACAGGATGCCGGGGACCACCCCGACCACCAGGGCGGTCACGGCCACTTCGAGGGAGCCGAGCACGCTGACCCGGGAGCCGGCGAGCAGCCGGCTGAACACGTCGCGGCCGAGGTAGTCCGTGCCCAGCCAGTGGGAGCCGGAGCCGGCCGCGAGCGTGTGGGTGCTGGTGCCCAGCGGGTTCTGCGGCGCCAGCAGCGGGCCGAAGACGGCGAGCAGCGCGATGAGGGTGAGGATCGCCACGGCGATCCGGCCGGTGGGAAGCGACAGTACGCGGCGGAACATCCGTCACACCCCCCGCTGGGACGCCGGCGTCACGCGGGCCAGCACCAGGTTGACGATCAGGTTGAAGACGACGACGAGCACGATCGACACCACCAGGACGCCCTGCACCGCCGGCACGTCGCCGGACTGGGCCGAGTCGTTGGCGAACCGGCCGAACCCCTGGAGGCCGAACACCCACTCCGTCACCACGGAGGCGCCGACCAGCGCGGGGAACTTCAGCCCCAGCGTGGCGAGCGCGGGCCCGATCCCGTTGCGCAGCACATGCCCGAAGAAGATCCGCCGCGGGCTGAGCCCGCGGACGATCGCGCCGGTGACGTAGTTCTCCCGGTACGACGCGATGAGGCTGGTGCGCAACTGCCGGGCGACGTCGGCGATCACGTCGAAGCTGAGGGCGAGCGCGGGAAGCGTGATGTGCTCCAGCCACGGGGTGAGGCCCTGCGCCGCGGGGACGTAGCCCGCCGCCGGGAACAGGTGCAGCCCGACCGCGAAGACCTCCACGAGCACGATGCCGACCACGAACGCCGGCATCACCGAGATCAGGGTGACGAACCCGGTGATCGCCCGGTCCACCCAGGTGGTGTGCCGCAGCGCCGCCGCCGTGCCCAGCAGGAAGCCGGCGCAGACGCCGATGATCAGCGCGAAGGTCGCGATGGAGAGGCTGACGCCCAGGCCGAGGCCGATGAGCGTGGAGATGTCGGCGCCGTTGGTCCAGCTGGTGCCGAGCTGTCCGTGCAGGACACCGCTGAACCAGTGCCCGTACTGGACCAGGAAGGGCTGGTTCAGGCCCCACTGGGCCTCCACCCGGTGGATCGCCGCGGGAGTCGCGTCCTCGCCCAACTGGATGCGCGCGGGGCTGAGTCCGCTCAGCGACCGCAGTGCGAACGTCACGAAGGTCGCGACCAGGAAGACCGGCACGAAGATCGCGGCGGATCGGGCGAGGGCGGCCGTCACCCGGCCCAGCGTGTGCCGGGCGCTGGCCGCGGCGACCCCGCGGTGGCGGGCGGGCCCGGCCGGTGCCGGGCGCTCCTTCACCGGTGGCGCCGTCGTGGTCGTGGTCGTCGTCATGGGGTTGCCCCCTCTCTGTGCTGGGTGGACATCAGTGGCCGAGGGTCACGCCGGTCCAGTCGATGTGGCCGGGGTTCTTCGGCAGGTTCGACAGCGCCTTGCTCTTGGCGAAGAGGTTCGGCGCGGAGTACGTGAAGACCAGCGCCTTGCTCTGCAGGCCCGCGCGGGTCGCCGCCTGGAGGACCTGCGGGTAGTCCGGCGAGTCGATGCTGGTCTGCCGGACCTTCGCCACCGCCGCCTCGAAGCCGGCCGGCTCGTACGGCGTGCTGAGGTTCAGCGGGCCGTCGGGGCCGAAGTGCGCGGTGAGCGTCTGGAGGGCCGAGTCGCGCCCGGTGGTCCCGTACAGGGAGAAGGTCAGGTCCTTGGCGAAGAACGGCGTCGCCCAGTTCTTGTCGACCTTGATGGTGACGGTGATGCCGACCTTGGCGAGTTGTGACTGGACGATCTCGGCCTGCGGGTCCGCGGCCGGGATGACCAGGGTCAGCTTGATGGCGCCGGGCTGGTAGCCCGCCTCGGCGAGCAGTCGCTTCGACTTCGCCGGGTCGTACGGGTAGAGGTCCGCGGACTTCGGGTCGTAGGCCACGTAGCCCTTGGGGAACGGCTGGTCGGTGGCCGAGCCGTAGCCGAAGGTCAGCTTGTCCACGAACTCCTGCCGGTTGACGGCGTAGCGGACGGCGTCCACCACCTTGGCATCGGTGAACGGCGCCTTGTTGACGTTGAGGCTGATGTTCTCGGCGTTGAAGCCCGGCTGCACGAACACGTCGAGGCCGGCCTTCTTCGCGGCGTCGGCCTGGCTGGGCGCGATGTCGGCGAAGTTGTAGACGCCGGTCTGCAGGCCGGAGACGACGGTGGAGGCGTCCGGGGCGGAGGTCAGCTCCACGTTGTCGATGTGGATGTCCTTCGCGTCCCAGTAGTCCGGGTTCTTCTTCAGCAGCACCTTGGTGCCCGGCACGAGTTGGGTGACGGTGAACGGCCCGGCGCCGACCGGGCTCTGGTCCAGCTTCTTCGGGTTCGCGGCCGCCTTGGGGCTGGCGACCTGGAGCACGCGCTCGCCGAGCAGTTGCGGGATCTGGTAGTCGACCTGGGAGAGGTGGACGACCACGTCGAGGCCGCTCGCGTCCACGGACCTGATCGACGTCAGGTCGCCGAACAGCGCGGAGTCCTTCTGCGTCTTGGCCCGCTCGATGGCGGCCTTGATCGCGCTGCCGTCCAGTACGCTGCCGTCGCTGAACTTCAGGCCGGGCCGCAGGTGGAAGGTGACCTGGTCGCCCTTGGCGTTGTACTCCCAGGACCTGGCGAGGTCGGGCACGGCCTTGCCGGTGGCGTCGGTACGCGTCAACGAGGCGTAGACCAGGGCGAGTTCGCGGAACTGGGCGCCGCTGCCGCTGACCACCGGGTCCCAGTGGCTCGGGAAGGAGGAGGAGGCCCACTTCAGCGTGTCGCCGCCGCCCGCGGACGCGGACTGCCCGCCGCAGGCGCTGAGCGAGGCGCCCGCGGTGGTGACGAGGACGGCGGAGAGGGCAGCCAGCCGGATACGGCCGAGCCGCGGACGGGGGCGGGGGCGGAGGCGGGGGCCCGCCGCGGAACGGCGGGTGGCGATGCGTATGGACATCTCATACTTTCTGTCGACGCACTCCCGACCGGGGCGGGGCAGGAGCGGCAGGGCGGAGGGCGGGCCCGGCGCCCGTACCGGAGCGCACCGGCCCGCGGCGCGGTCGGTACGGGCATGCCGGTACGGCTCACGAGCACGCGTCGGGACACACCTCGGCCAACGCACCGCGTTTCAGGTGCTGTTGGTCAGGGAGCGGGTCGGTGGCGCACAGCGGCGAGCAGGGGCCGGGCGGGCAGGCGAAGCGGGCCGGACGGGGAAAGGGGGCACGCCGATGCGCGGCGTCGGTGACGCGGAACGGCGGGGGCGCCGCTCGGCGGCGCGAAGGGGGGCCGGTACCGCCGGGGGCGGTCAGGCGCCGGTGAACCGTGGGTGACGGATGGTCAGCGACAGAGGGCGCTGCACGTGCGCCGCAGGTCCACGTAGCGGCACACCACACCAGGGTGCGTCGAGAGCATGCTGCACATCTTGTGGGCTACGGCGAGCGGCTGTCAATGGACACCTTTTGATGTCTCATTCGGCGGACCGGGGTCTTCCCCGCCCCGGCCGCGGACCGGCCCCGCCCGGCGTGACGAACTACACCTGGGCGGCGGGATGCAGTGCGGCCTCGGCGGGGTGCAGCCACAGCGGGCCGTTGCCGGTCTCCACCCGCACCGCGTGCGGCGGTGGCCACGGCCCCTGCACCAGCAGCAGCCGCTCCGGGTCGGTCAGGCTCCGGTAGCGCGCGAGTGCCGCCGCCGGGGAGAGCGTTCCGCCCTCCGGCAGCCGGTCGCGGGCCGGCAGCAGGCCCGGGCACAGGTCGTCGAAGGCCGCGGCGTACTCCTCGAACGTCCGCCAGCCGGGCACCACGCGGTAGCCGGCCGCCGTCCGCAGCAGCAGCGTCGGCAGGGCGTAGCGGCGGCTCCCGTCGGCGGTCTCCTTGGCGACGCCGGGGTGCGGCGAGCCGGCGGTGGGGTCGAGCACCTCGGGCACCGGGCGGCGCGCCTCCGCGCGGTCGGCGCGCACCTGCCGGAGCACCCGCGGCGACGCCGCGTCGGCCGCCAGCCGGCGCAGGTCGAGGCCGGGCGCGCCGCGGACCGCCGCGAGCGCCAACTCCGCGGTGTCGGCCGGCTCGCCGAGCACGAAGACCGTCTCCCGCAGCCGGCGCAGCACCGCCTCGGCCGTGTCGCCGCCCTGGAGCTCCGCGGCCTTGGCGACGAGCGAGGACGGCCAGGAACTGGCCGCGACCCGGCTCAGCCGTACCGCGCACGGCGCCCGGGTGTGCTCGGTGATCCCCGCGACGTAGCGCGCGTACCAGGCGGTCTCCGCGGCGGGGTCGGGCGGCGGGTCGTCGTCGTGGTCGAAGAGGATGGCGTACACCCGGCGCCAGCGGACCCGGCCGGCCACCGCGGCCCGCAGCCGGCGCAGCACCGGCTCGGAGCCCCAGGACCACGGGCAGAGCGGATCGGTGTACTCCACCACCTCCACCGCCGGTTCCGGCTGCCGCGCAGCTGTCACGCCGCGCGCTTCCGGGCCGGCCGCTCGCGCTTCGCCGGGGCCAGCAGCGAGTGCAGGGTCACCCCGCCCAGGACCGCCGCGGCCTCCGCCTCGACCTGCCGCCACACCGCGGTCAGCCCGGCCGCCGGGCCGGGGTAGGCCAGCGCGGCCAGCGGCTCGCCGCGCAGCGTGATCAGCTCGCCGTCGACCGCGCGCACGACATCGAGCAGGGTGATCTCGTCGGCCGCCCGGCCCAACCAGTAACCGCCTTCGCAGCCGCGCTGGCTGCGCACCAGTCCGGCTCTTCGCAACTCGGCCACCACGGACTTCAGGAAGCGGAACGGGATCTCCTGTGCCGAGGCGATGGCCTCGCAACTGAGCGGGCGCCCGGGCTCGCTGGCGAGTTCCAGAAGGGCGCGCGTGGCGTAGTCCGCCTTCGCGGAGATATGCATGCTCCCATCATGCCCGATGCCCCTTCCGGGCGGGGATTTCCGCTGTGTACCGACCATTGCGGGAACATTGCCGCAGGTGAAGGCTAATAGACACCTCTTGACATCCTTTTCGGCGGCGCCCTAGCGTCCCGGCCATGAGTACGCCGCCGACGCAGCCTGGTGAAGGCTTCCATCCCCACCTGCACGACACCGACACCCCGACCCCGCCGACGTCGTCCCTGCGGGCCCGCCTGCACCACATCCGCGCCGACGCGCTGGACGGCGACACCGCCCAGAGCGGCGGCATGCGCAGGTTCGCCGCCGTCAGCGGGAAGACCGTCGGTTCGGAGAAGCTGTGGATGGGCCAGACCCACGTGGCTCCCGCGACGGCCTCCTCC
Source organism: Streptomyces sp. NPDC088194 (assembly GCF_040702025.1). Taxonomy (NCBI): domain Bacteria; kingdom Bacillati; phylum Actinomycetota; class Actinomycetes; order Kitasatosporales; family Streptomycetaceae; genus Streptomyces; species Streptomyces sp. NPDC088194. The sequence continues at coordinate 23,725 of NZ_JBFBIV010000008.1, forward strand.
GACCACCACCACGGCGAGTCCGAGACTGCGATCCATGTGGTGAGCGGCCACCCGGAGTTCGTCTTCGTCGACGACTCCGGCGACACCCCGCAGGAGGTGCGGCTGCGCACCTCCCCCGGCGACTACATCTTCGTCCCGCCCTACGTGCCGCACCGCGAGGAGAACCCGGACCCCGACGACGAGGCCGTGGTCGTCATCGCGCGCAGCACCCAGGAGGCGATCGTGGTCAACCTGCCCCGGCTCTACGCGCTGGGGTCGGAGCCGGGACCCGAGGACGGCTGAGCGAACCGAGCGATCCGAGCAGACCGACGACGCAGAGGAGAGCCCTGGTGACCAGTACCGAATCCCGCCCGGACGTCGCGGCGGACCTGAAGTCCGCGTTCCGGGAGGCCATGGCCGGCGTGGCCACCCCCGTCGCCGTGGTCACCGCCATGGCCGGGCCGTCCCCCTACGGCACCACCGTCAGCGCCTTCACCTCGCTCTCGATGGACCCGCCGATGGTCCTGGTCTCCCTCGACCGCGGCTCGGACCTGCTGGCGGTCATCGGCGGCAGCCGCAGGTTCGGCCTCAACATCCTCGGGGCGCAGCAGCCGGACCTCGCGATGAACTTCGCCCGCAAGGGCGGCCCGGCCAAGTTCGGCGGGGTCGACTGGCGCCTCGGCTCCCAGGTGCCCAGGCTGCCCGGCGCGAGCGGCTTCCTGGCGTGCGAGGTGGCCGACCTGGTGACGGGCGGCGACCACGTCGTCGTCTTCGGCCGGGTCCTGAGCGCCGAGGCCGCGCCGAGGCCGCCGCTGACCTACCACGCGCGGGCGTTCGGCACCCACACCGCGCTGGACGTCGACTCCCGCGCCTGACAGCGGCCTTGCGGCCCACGCGTCAGCACGGGTCGGCACGCGTCAGCACGTCACCACTCGTCACTCGTCACTCGTCACTCGTCACTCGACGAGGACGCTGTCGACGTTGACGCTGCCGGAGTCGCCCGGCCGGACCAGGAGGCGGACCACGTCGTCGCCGGCCGGCAGCGTCACTTCGGCGGTCACCGTGGACCAGGTGTCCCAACTCCCGGTCACCGGCAGCGAGATCTGCTGCGCGCTGCCGCCGGCCACGACGCTGATCGTCCGCGTCACCGACTCGTAGGGCGGCTGCCGGCCGCCGGTGGAGTTGGCGTACCGCACGGTGATCCGGTGCGGGCCGGCCGTCGGGACCGCGACGACGGCGGTGGTCGCGGCCCCCGCGTAGAGGCCGCCGACGAACCCGGTGCCGGTGTAGCCCGTGTGGTCGCTCGCCACGGACGCGCCGCCGCTGTTGATCGCGTCCTCGGCCTGGGCGGCGGTCCCGGCCGGCACCGGCGTCGCCACGTAGACCGGGGCGGTGGCCGTGGCCGAGTCGGTGCCGGCCGCGCCCCGCCAGGTGGTCGTCGCGGTGAGCGGCACCCGGGCCGGCGCCTGGTCCGCCGGGGCGGTCAGCGTCCAGGCGCGGGTGACGGTCGCGCCCTGGCGTACGGTCGCCGCCGCCGCTGAGTCAGGCGTGGCCTGGTCGGGCGTGGCCTGGTCGGGCGTGGCCGTCCAGCCGGCGGGCAGCGAGAACGCGGTGCGCACGTCCGTGGCGTCCGCGCCGCCGATCGACCGCAGGGTCTGGGTGACCACGGCCGACGAGCCGGGCGCCATCGCGTCGGGCGCGTCGAGGGTGGTGATCAGGTCGGGCGCCGCCGCGTCGGGCAGGTCGAGTTCGGCGATGCTCGCCGGATCGCCTCCGGCGAAGGCGAGCCGGACGGCGCGGCCGGTGACCGGGCGCCAGGTGGCGTCGAGGTTCCCGGCCGGCGGCACGGCGCCCGCGGCGACCTGCTGCCAGCGCCCGCCGGCCGACCGCACCTGGACGGCGTACGAGGCGGGCCGGGTCGCACCCCAGCGCACGTCCGCGTGACCGGTCCTGACCGGCCGGGCAGGCGTCACCGTGTACGACGAGGTGGTGTCCGCCGCCGTCCAGGTGGTGACGGCGTTGCCGTCGACGGCGGCGGCCGGCTGGTCGACGGCCTGCGCGGAACTGGCCGAAACGGCCTGGCAGCGGGCGGAGTTGTCGGTCGGGCTCAGGTCCGGGCGGGCGGTCGGCAGGACGGCGGTCCGCCCGGTGGCGAGGCGCCTGGTGCCGTCCGGGGAGGCGAGGGTGATCGGTGCGCCCGAGGCGAGGCGGACCGTGGTCGTCGCGGGCCCGACGTGCACGTCCACGCTCCGCCCCTGGTAGCGCAGGCCGGTCAGGGTGATCCCGCCCGGCAGTTGCGGCGGGAGGGTCGGGGCGAGCGTCAGCGCGCCGGTGTCCCACCGCAGGCCGGCGAACCCGTAGCCGAGGGTCTGCAGGAACCCGCCGGCCCCGGTCGCGAAGTCGAACGCCGGGTTGGACTGGCCGCCGGAGGGCGTCAGGTACTGCGTCTCGTTGAACTGGGCGAACGCGCCGCGCAGGAACGGCTGGTAGGAGTTCTGGAAGAGCGTGTAGTCCAGGCAGCCCGGCTGCCGGACCTGCGCCGCGATCACCGCCTCCACCGACGCGGTCATCGCGGGACCGCCGGTGTCCGTGACGGGCATGTAGCGGTCGAGGTCGGCCGCGGCGGCGCCGAGGTCGGTGACATAGCCGAACGGGTACGTCATCAGCACCGTGTCCGCCTGCTTGGCCGGCTGCCCGGCGTATCCCGGGTACTCGGGGTGGGTGCCGTCGGGGTCGGTCGCGACGTCGATCCGCGCCGCGACCGCCGACCAGGCCGGGTCCGGGTCCACGTGCAGCGCGTGCGCCGCGGCCACGGCGTCGCGCAGCGCGACGACCGCACCGGCGTTCGTCGCCGACTCGTCGTCGACCCCCGAGGTGTACTCGTCGGGACCGGTGACGTGGTCGATGTGGTCCTTGCCGTCCGGGCCCGGCGTCACGCGGCTGACCCAGAAGTCGGCGACGTCCTTGATCACCGGATAGCCGTCGGCGCGCAGCCAGCCGGTGTCCGCGGTGGCCTGGTAGTACTGCCACTGGGCGAGGGCGATGTCCGACTGGAGGTGGTCCTCGTAGCCGGCGCACGGCGCGAGGCCGCCGCACGTACCGCTGGGGCCGTTGTCCCAGGCCCATGAACCGCCTTGGTAGCCGGCGGACTTGGCGTTCGCCTCGGCCGCGCCGATGGTGTCGTGGCGGAACGCGACGATGGACTTGGCGAGTTCGGGGTGCAGGGCGAGCAGCGCGGGGAACATCCACGTGTCGGCGTCCCAGAAGATCTCACCGCCGTAGTTGTCGCTGGACAGTCCGGCCGGCGGGATGCTGAAGTCCACGCCCGCGCGCAGGCTGGAATACAGCAGGTAGAAGGAGCTGTTGACGGCCGTCTGCACGGACGGCTGCCCGTCGACCGTCACGCGCCGCCGCCACAGCGCGGCCCACTGCGCGACGTGCGCGGCGAGCAGCCGCTGCCGGCCGGTCGCGGCCGCCCGGTCCACGGTGTCCCGCGCCACCGCGGCCGGGCTGCCGGGGTCGTCGGACGTCGAGACGCCCACGTACTTGGTGAAGGCGTAGGTGGCCCCGGCGCGTACCGGCACCGCGAGGCGCTCGCCCGCGGTGGCGGCGTCGTCCGCCGGCAGCAGGGCGTCCCGGCGGGCGACCCGCACCCCGTGCTCCGCCACCAGCCGGGCGGTCTCCGCGACGGCCGTCCCGCGTCCTGGCGTGGTGAGTTGAACGGTCGCGGTGTCGGACGAGGTGTCCACCGCGCGCCCGGTCGGGGTGATCCGCTGCGCGCCGGCGCCGTTCAGCAGCGAAGCGACCGACAGGCCGCCGCTCCAGGCCGGCGTGATGCTCGCCCGCACCACGCCGAGGTGCATACGGTCCCGGTCGGCGAGCACTTCGTACCTGACGGTCGCGGACCGGCCCGGCGCGGGCGTCCAGCGGAAGGTGGTGGTGACGGTGGCCGTGCGCAGGTCGAGGGTCTGGCGGTAGTCGCTGACCTGGTCGGCGGGGACGTGCGGGTCCAGTACGTGCCCGTCGACGGTGAAGGAGAGGTCCGACCAGGTCGGCAGGGTGGAGATGTAGTCGGAGTCGCCGTCCTTCCCGTACACCCCCGCGACCAGGGCGGTGGTCGAACGGGGGTTGCCGAGCGGCCAGTTGCCCGTACCGAGGTCGCCGTCGCCCTCGAACCCGGCGCCGATGGCGGCCACCCGCTGGCCGAGGTAGCCGTTGCCGACGAACGGCTCCTGCGTGTAGTCGTCCGGCGCGTAGGAACGGTTGGTGAGCACCCACGAATCCGCGGGCCCGGCCGTGGAGTCGGGTGCCGCCGCTGCCTGGGCCGCCGGCACCGCCACCGTACCCGCCGCGAGCAGCACCGCGACCACCGTCGACGCACCCGCACGCCCGGTCCTTCTCCGCCACATACCGCCCCGCCCCTGTCCGCGCCCGTCCGCTTCCGCCCGCCCGCCCGCGACGCGCGCCGGCGGCCACCGGGCACGCTACCGCCGTTGTCAACCAGCGCGGTTGACCCGCGGCCGGCCCCGAAGCGGTGCGTGCCCGCGGGCGGTCACGCCACGGCGTGGTGGCGCAACTCCGCGTGCGGGTCGGCGCCGTGGGCGACGTGGTCGATGTGCACGGTCGCGGCGGTCAGCCGCGGAACGGCGTGGATCAGGGCGTGTTCGGCGGCGACCGCCAACGCGTGGGCCCGCATCACCGTCAGGTGCGGGTCGACCACGATGTCCGCCTCGGCCCGCAGCGCGTGGCCGATCCACCGCATCCGCACCGCCCCGACGCCGAGCACGCCGGGCACCTGGCGCAGCGCCTCCTCCGCGGCGTCCACCGACGCGGGGTCCACGGAGTCCATCAGCCGCCGGTAGACCTGCCGGGCGGCGTCCTTGAGCACCACCAGGATCGCCGCGGTGATCAGCAGGCCCACCACGGGGTCGGCCCAGCGCCAACCGACCGCGGCGCCCCCGGCGCCCAGCAGCACCGCCAGCGAGGTGAAGCCGTCGGTGCGGGCGTGCAGGCCGTCGGCGACCAGCGCCGCCGACCCGATCCGCCGGCCGACGGCGATCCGGTGGCGCGCCACCCACTCGTTGCCGGCGAACCCGGCCAGCGCGGCGACCGCCACCGCCCACAGGTGCGTCACGTCACGCGGCTCCAGCAGCCGGCGCACCGCCTCGTAGCCGGCCAGCGCGGAGGAGCCGGCGATGGTCAGCACGATCGCGATACCGGCCAGGTCCTCCGCCCGCCCGTACCCGTAGGTGTAACGGCGGGTCGCCGCGCGCCGGCCGAGCACGAAGGCGATCCCCAGGGGCACCGCGGTCAGCGTGTCGGCCGCGTTGTGGATCGTGTCGCCCAGCAGCGCCACCGACCCCGACACCGCGACGACCGTCACCTGGATCACGGTGGTGGCACCGAGGACTCCCAACGACAGCCACAGCGCCCGCAGTCCCTCCCGCGAGGTCGCCAGCGCGGAGTCCACCTTGTCCATCGCCTCATGGCTGTGCGGGGTGACCATGTGCGCGAGCCGGTACCGGAACCGGGCCCGCCGCGCACCGCCGTGTCCCTGTTCGCGGCCGTGTTCGTGGCCGTGGCCCTGTTCGTGGCCGTGTTCGTGGCCGCGCTCCCGCTCGTCCGCGCGCTCGTGCGTGTGGCCGTGCCCGTGCTCGTGCCCGTGCCCGTGGGTGTGCTCGCCGGCGTCCATGCCCCTACGGTGACAGCTCCGGCCGATTGCAGCCATCACCCTGATACCTGCGCTGAGCTGCTGCGATTCCGTCGCAACAACTCCTTCGTCGCCACTGGAAGGCCGTTGCGTGCCGTCCGTACCGGCCCGGACCGCGAAGGTCCTTTCCGTGCACGCCCGTTCGGCGCGGACCCGTTCCGCGCGGACCCCTCCCGTTCAGGCCCGGGCGAGGCGCGGGGCCGGGCTCCGCGGGCGCGCCCCGACGGCGAACGCGGCCGCGTAGACCGTGGCGGCCACCGCCACGATCGCGAAGCTCGGCGGCATCTTCGGGACCGCGTAACTGATGGTCAGGCCGCCCCACATCTCGGCGACCGCGAGCACCGTGGACAGCGCGAACGCCCGCGCGGGGTTGTCGGTCAGCCGCTGGGCGGTGCCCGCCGGGGCGGCGAGCAGTCCGAGCAGCAGCAGCGACCCGACCGCCTGGCTGGCCTCGGCCGCGGTGACGCCGACCAGCGCGAGGAAGCCGAACCCCAGCAACCGTACCGGGACGCCCCGCGCCGCGGCGACCGCCTCGTCGACGGAGGCGAACAGCAGCGGCCGGAAGACGGCGAGCACCACCGCGCACACCCCCGCCGCCACGGCGGCGGCCGTACCGGCCTGGCCCGCCGACATGCCGAAGATGGAGCCGAAGAGCACCCGCACGCCGGCTCCGGCGTTGTTCGCGCCGCCGGAGGTCGTGTAGAGGGTGAGGAAGAAGGCGCCCAGGCCGGTGATCCAGGCGAAGACGCTGCCGATCGCGACGTCGTCGGCCCGGCCGGACCGGGACAGGGTGCCGAGCAGGACGGCGACGGCGATGGTCGCGGCGTACAACCCCAGCCGCAGGTCGACCCCGGCGGCCAGCGCGGCGAGCGAACCGGTGAACGCCATGTGGCTGAGCGCGTCGCCGGTGAAGACCTGGGCGCGCAGCACCAGGAAGTAGCCGACCATGCCGGAGGCGGCGGCGACGGCCGCCCCGGCCAGGACCGCGTGCAGGAAGAAGGGGTGCCCGAGCGCGCCGGGCCACCCGGAGGCGAGGACGGTCACAGCAGGCTCCCCGAGGTCCACGCGGGCGTGCCCGCGGCAGCCACGGCCCTGCGGCCGGGCGCCCGTCCGCGGCGCTCGCGCAGCAGGCGGACTCCCCAACTGGCCGCGTAGGCGGCGAAGGCGAAGGTGGTCACCCAGAATCCGATCGGGTACGGCGAGTAGTAGGCCACGGTCAGGCTGGTCCAGGTCACGGCGAGCGCGATGCCCACCGACGCGGCGATGCCGAGGACCGGCCGGGCGGTCAGGTTCTGCGCGGTGGCGGCGGGCATCACCAGCAGCGCGAACACCAGGAGCGCGCCGGTGATCTGGCTGGTCGCCGCCGTCGCCGCGCCCAGCACGACGAGGAAGACGGTGGACAGCAGCCGGACCGGCACGCCGCGGGCGGCGGCGACCGCCGGGTCGACGGAGGCGAACAGCAGCGGCCGCCCGACGACGGCCAGCACCAGCAGCACCGCCGCGCCCACCGCGGCCAGCACCTCCACCTGGGTCGTCGTGACGCCCAGGAAGCTGCCGAACAGCAGGGCGTCGACGCCGCCGAGGAACCCCTTGTAGAGGGCGATGAAGAGGAATCCGGCGCCGAGCAGGAACGCCTGGATGGTTCCGGTCACCGCCGCCTCCTCGCCGCCGCCGGACCCGCCGCCGGACCCGTGGCCGGACTCGTGCCCCCCGGCCCGCGGGATCGCGGCGATCACCAGCGCCGCGCCGACGCAGAACGTGAAGTAGCCGTAGACCGCGCCGACTCCCAGCAGGGTGGCACCGGCGGCACCCGGGAAGGCCACGGTGGACAGGGTGTGGCCGGCGAAGCTCTGCCGGCGCAGCACCATGTACCAGCCGATCACCCCGGCCAGCACGGCCACGATCGCGCCGGCCCGGAAGGCGTTGACCATGAAGGGGAACGCCCACATCTGCCGGAGGTCGGCGACCGGGTTCCAGGACCAGTCGGTCGCCGCGTCAGCGATCAGCACGGAACTCCCCCTCCCCCGCCGGCGGGTGGCGGTCGCCGTGCACCGCGGGCGCCTCGGGTTGCCCGACGACGACCAGCCGGCCGTCGGAGGTCCGCAGCACCTCGATCGGCGTCCGGTACAGGCGGGTCAGGGTCCGCGAGGTGATGACCTCGTCCGGGGTGCCGGCCACCGCCCCGCCCTCGGCCAGGTACACCACCCGGTCCAGGTGCGCGAGGATCGGGTTGGCGTCATGGGCGACCATCACCACGCTGACCTTCTCCTCGCGGCAGATCCGGCCGATCAGGGCGGCCACCGACGCCTGGTTGGGCAGGTCGAGGCTGTCCAGCGGCTCGTCCAGCAGCAGCAGGCGGGGCTGCCTGACCAGCGCCTGGGCGATCAGCAGCCGCTGCTGCTCGCCGCCGGAGCACTGCCCGATCGGCCGGTGTGCGTACGCCGACGCGCCGACCAGATCGATGACCTGGGCGATCCGTTCCCGGGCGGCACGCGCCGAGCCCGGCCGCCCCAGCCCCCAGCGGTCGCCGTCCCAGCCCATCCGGACGATGTCGACGCCGCGGATGCGCAGGCCGGCGTCGAAGCTGCGCCGCTGCGGCAGGTAGCCGACCTGGTGCGCGAGCCGGCCCGGGGCGCGGCCGAGGACGGTGACGCTGCCGCCGGCCGTCGGGACCAGCCCGAGGATCGCCTTGACCAGGGTCGACTTGCCGACCCCGTTGGGCCCCAGGACGGCGACGAACTCCCCCGGCGCGATGTCGAGTTCGACATGGGACCACAGGGTGCGGCCGCCGACCCGCACGGCCGCGTCCCGCAGGGACACCACCGCGGGACCGTCCGGCGGCGGCGGGCCGCCGGCGGCCGTCCGCAGCGTGTGGTCGGCGGCCGTCGCCGCGGGCGGGACGTTTCCCCGCGCGGCAGGCGGGACGTTTCCTCGCCGGCCGGACGCGGCGTCTCCCCGCGGACCAGGCGGGACGTTTCCTCGCGGGCCGGGCGGGCAGCCCTCGCACGAGCCGGCGGCCTCGCCGGCACGCGGACCGGGCACACCGGCACGCGGACCGGGCACGCCGTCGCGCAGACCGGGCACGCCCTGGCGGACGGCCTCGCGGAGTCTGGTGAGCGGGCGCACGGCTATTTGCCCGTCGCTTCGGCCAGGGCCCGCTGGAGACCCTTGAGCTCGGTGACCTGCCACTGCTGGAACGACGCCCCCGCCGGGGTGAGGGTCTCGGTGACCGTGGCGACCGGGATGCCTTTCGCCTTGGCCGCCTTGACCTGCGCCTGCACGTCGGGCGTGGCGTTCTGGCTGTTGTAGACGTAGACCTTGATCTGCTTGGCGGCGATCTGGTGGTCGATGGTGTTCTTGTCCCGCGCGGTGGGGTCGGAGCCCTCGCTGATCGCGTTGAGGAACGAGTACGGCGTGAGCATCTTCAGGCCGAGGCCGTCCGCGAGCGGGCTGACGATCGACTCCGAGGCGCCGATCGGGGTGCCGGCGTACGTCGCTTTGATGCCGGCGACCAGGCTGTTGTACTCCCCGAGCGTCTTGGTCTCGAAGGCGTCCTTCCGGGCGTCGAAGTAGCCGGCGTCCGCGGGGTCGGCCTTCTTGTAGTCGGCGGTGATCCGCTCGATCACTTTGTGCACGTCGTCCGGGGAGTACCAGCGGTGCGGGTTGCCGCCGTCCTTGACCCCGACCAGGTCGCCCACGTCGAGTTCCGTGCGCTGCCCCGAGGGGTTGGACGCCAGCAGCTTGCCGGCCCACGCGTCGTAGCCGATGCCGTTGACGATCGCGTACGTGGCGGTGGCGACGGTGCGCGCGTCGGCGGCGGTCGGCTCGTAGTCGTGCGGGTCGGTGTCGGGGTTCGAGATGATGCTGGTGACCTTCACATGGCTGCCGCCGACCTGCGCGGCGATGCTGCCCCAGAAGTTCTCCGCCGCGACCACCCGGATGACCTTGCCGCCGCCCGAACTTCCGGCGGAGGCGCCGGACTTGCCGTCGCCGGAGGACTTCGAGGAGGTGGAGCACGCGCTGGTCGCCGCCAGGGCGGCGACCAGTATCCCGCCGGCGGCGAACGTGGAGCGGCGGTGCGCCGTACTGCGGGCGACGGGGCTGGTCATGGCGGTTCTCCTCGTGCGGTGCCGGCAAGGACCGCGGCACGATCGGCCGCGGCTCCCTCACCGTAATTGAAAACGAATCTCAATCCCACCTCGGCCAAGGCAAGATGAAAATCATTACAGAATCTTGACCTTTGGCTCCGCCGTCCAGGCTCCGGAGCCCACCGTCGGCGCATCGCCGCTGGTCACAGCGGTGCGCGGCGGGAAGGGCCGGGTCGGGCGCGGCGTCCGCGGGCCACTCCGGAGGGGCGGAGGGGCGCCCGTGTACGGCGGCGCGCCGTCGTCGCACGACGGCCCGGCTCGTACGGCGGCGCGCTCGCGACCTCGATACATGCGCACATTGCCATATGTTAATGTCGCCATAAGAGGGCGATCGCGCCCGCCCGACACCGGAGTCCGACCCGAACTCCGCCACCAGACGAGGAGTGGCAGCATGACCACCTCGACCGAGCACCGGCCGCACGCCGATCACGAGCACGTGCACGGCACGGGATGCGGCCATGTCGCCGTGCCGCACGGCGACCACACCGACTACGTGCACGACGGACATCTGCACCGGAGCCACGACGGCCACGCCGACGAGTGCGCGACCGCGCAGCACGCCGAGCACAAGGGGCACACCCACGAGCACGGCCCCGGCTGCGGCCACGTCGCGGTGCCGCACGGCGACCACACCGACTACGTGCACGACGGACACCGGCACGCCGCCCACGAAGGGCACTGGGACGAGCACTGAGCGCGGGCCCACCCAGAGCCGCCCACGCCCCGTCCGGACCTCACCCGGGGCCCGCCCCGGCCCCCGTCCGACGCCCTACATGGGACCCATTCTCATATGTTAGGTTTTGCATATGACGGTTCCCGTTCAGCCGGACGACTCGACCCTGGCCCTGCGGGCGGCAAGCGAGCTGCTCCGGGCCCTGGCGTCGCCCGTACGGATGGGCATCGTGCGTGAGCTGTCCACCGGCGGCAAGCGGGTCCACGAACTCGTCGCCGCCCTCGGGGTCAACCAGCCCCTGGTCTCGCAGCACCTGCGCGTTCTGCGCACGTCACGCATCGTGGCGACCCACCGCCAGGCCCGCGAGGTCGAGTACACCCTGGTCGACGAGCACGTCGCGCACATCGTGCTCGACGCGATCCGGCATGTCGAGGAGTGAACGGCCGGCCGGGGTGTCCGCCCCGGCCGCCGCTTCGCCGGCCACCACCGCCACCGAGCCCACCGAGCACGCCGAACACACCGAGCACGTCGAACACACCCCGCATCCACCGGAGGGAAGATCCGTGAGCGCAGCCGGACAGTCCGTCCGCGGCCGCTCGACCCGGCAGCGCACCGCCGTGTCCGCCGCCCTGGACGAGGTCGAGGAGTTCCGCAGCGCGCAGGACCTGCACAGCATCCTGAAACTGCGCGGCGAGTCGGTGGGCCTGACCACCGTCTACCGCACCCTGCAGTCCCTCGCCGAGGCGGGGGAAGTGGACATGCTGCGCACCGGCGACGGCGAGTCCGTCTACCGCCGGTGCTCCGAGGGCGGCCACCACCACCATCTGGTCTGCCGTTCCTGCGGACGAACGGTCGAGGTCGAGGGGCCCGCGGTGGAGCGGTGGGCCGACGCGATCGCCACGGAGCACGGCTTCGTCGACATCGTGCACACGATGGAGATCTTCGGCACCTGCGCCGGGTGCGCTTCGGAGCGGCCCGCCCCGAAGTAGCGCCCACCCGGGGAACGCCGCCGGCCCGCGGTTCGCCGGGCGTACCGCGGGCCCCGGGGAGCACTCGCCCGGGGCCCGCGGCGTACGGGTCGCGGCACGCCGGCCGCTCGCCCGTCCGCTCAGTCGTCACCCTCCGGGTGGCCCCCGCCGAAGAGGACCTCCAGGGCGTCGACCGCGCTGCCGTCGTGGTCACTGCCGGCATCGCCGTGACCGGTCTGGACGTTGGCCGTCCGGTCGACCTCAAGGATCGAGTCGGAGTGCGAGTTGTCCAGGACGGTGATCGGGCTTCCGTCGGCCACCGCGGGCGCCGCCCCGCAGGCCAGCGCGGCCGCGGTGAGCAGCAGCACCGCCCGCGCCCGCGAACGCGCCCGCGACCCCGGGAGAGCCGCGTGCGCACCCCGGCTCATACGCCGGCCAGCTCGACGTCGGGGTGGTGGCGGGCGATGTTCCGCTCCAGCAGCCGGGTGGACGCCGCGACGCCGATCCCCTCCATTTCGTCGACGACCGGAAGGCGTCCGTCGGCGGCCTTGAGGTCGACGAGTGCCGCACCCACCGCCGCGTGCGCCGCGAACAGGCACGGCGTGCTGTAGATCGCCACGTCCATGCCGAGCTCGGTCAGCTCGCTCAACGACAGCCGCGGGGACTTGCCGCCGGCGATCTGGTTGAACAGCAGGGGCTTGCTGCCTACCGCCTCGCGAATCCGCCTGATCCACTCCACGCTGCGGACCCCGTCCACCAGGACGACATCGGCGTCGGTCGCCGCGAGGCGCTCGGCGCGGCGCAGGATGTCCTTCTCCTCCGTCGCGTCCGTGCGCGCCACCACGACCAGGTCCCGGCGGGTCGCCAGCACCATCTCCAGCTTCTCCAGGTACTCCTCCAACGGCAGTACCTGCTTGCCGTCGGCGTGCCCGCAGCGGCGCGGGCGCTTCTGGTCCTCCAGGATCACCCCGGAGGCCCCGATCCGCTCCAGTCCCTCCACGACATGGCAGGCCACCTCCGGGTCGACGTAACCGTCGTCGATGTCCACCAGCAGGTGCTGCTGGGGGAACGCGCCGCGCAGCCGCTGCACGAAGCCCACCATGTCCGGCCAGGCGATGAACCCGATGTCGGGCAGGCCGTAGTACGACGCGGCGAACCCGAAGCCGGAGACGAACATCCCGTCGAAGTGCTCAGCGGCCAGCGACGCCGAGTACATGTCGTAGACGCCGATCAACGGCGTCGTGCCCGGCGCGGCGATCTGCGCACGCAACTTGTTTCCGTAGCTCAAGGTGACTCCCTTGGATGATGGCGCCCTCTGAACGGGCGCGGCCCGGGCCGTCCCGAAACGGGGACCCTTTACCAAAAGAGGATGGTTCCGGTGCCGAGTCTTGATTCATAGATGACTGGGCCTTTAGTCACTCACGCGGGCTAACCCGTTCACCGCAGAAACGTCACGGAAGCGCCGGCCGCGGGCCGTATGGCGGCACCCGCCCCCGCGCACCTCAGGGAGCCGTGTGCAGCGGGAAGTGGCAGGCTGCCGCGTGGGCGACGGCCGGCGTGTCCGGGGCGCGCAGGGGCGGTTCGCGGGTGGCGCACTCGGGGGCCGCGTGCGGGCAGCGGGTGTGGAAGCGGCAGCCCGCGGGCGGATCGAGCGGGCTCGGCACGTCGCCGTGGAGCACCACCCGGGCGGAGGTCCGGGACGGATCGGGGACCGGGTCGGGGACGGCGGACAGCAGCGCGTCGGTGTACGGGTGCCGGGGGCGGTCGTACACCTCCTCGGCCGTGCCCTCCTCGACGATCCTGCCGAGGTACATCACCGCGACCCGGTCCGCGATGTGCTCGACCACGGACAGGTCGTGGGCGATGAAGACGTAGGCGATGCCCAGTTCGCGCTGGAGCGAGGTGAACAGGTTGACGATCTGGGCCTGTACGGAGACGTCGAGGGCGGAGACCGGCTCGTCGCAGACCAGGATCTCCGGGCGCAGCGCCAGCGCGCGGGCGATGGCGATGCGCTGGCGCTGCCCGCCGGAGAACTGGTGCGGGTAGCGGCCTGCGTGGTCGGGGTTGAGGCCGACGAGTTCCAGCAGTTCGCGGACCAGCCGCCGGTGCTCGCCGCGCGGGGCGGCGTCCCGGTGGATCAGGTACGGCTCGCGGACGATCGCCTCGACGGTCATCCGCGGGTCGAGGGACGCGAAGGGGTCCTGGAAGACCAGCCTGATGTGCCGTCGGGCAGCCCGCAGCCGGCTGCCGCGCAACGCGTCGAGCCGCTCGCCCATCAGCCGGATCTCTCCCGAGGACGGCCGGTCGACGGCCGTGAGCAGCCGGGCGAGGCTGGACTTGCCGCACCCGGACTCGCCGACCAGCCCCAGGGTCTCGCCGCGGCGCAGCTCCAGGTTCACCCGGTCGACGGTCCTGACCTGCCCCGTCCCGCGCCGCAGCGGTCCGCCGCCGACCGGCACGTGCTTGACCAGGTCGCGGACTTCGAGGATCAGCGGTGCGCCGGTCATCCGCCGACCACCTCCTTCCAGTGGTGGCAGGCGCTGGTGCGCAGGGGGGCGACGCCGTGGTGCGGCGGAGCGACCGCGCACGCCTCGTCCGCGTACCGGCAGCGGGCCCGGAACGCGCAGCCGTCCGGCATCGCGGCCGGGTCCGGCGGCGCGCCCTCCAGCACGGCGAGCGGGCGGCCGCGCGAGCCGCGCCGCGGGATCGCGTCCAGCAGCGCCCGGGTGTACGGGTGGGCCGGGCGGCAGTAGAGGGCGCCGGCCGGTGCCTGCTCGGCGACCCGGCCCGCGTACATCACCACCACGCGGTCGGCCGCGTTGGCGACGATGCCCATGTCGTGGCTGATCAGCACCAGGCTGATGGCGTGTTCGGCCTGGAGGTCGGCGAGCAGTTCCAGGATCTGCGCCTGCACGGTCACGTCGAGAGCGGTGGTGGGCTCGTCGGCGATCAGGACCTCGGGGGTGAGGGCGAGGGCCATGGCGATCATGACCCGTTGCCGCATGCCGCCGGAGAACTGGTGCGGGTAGTGGCCGGCGCGCCGGGCGGCGTCGGCGATGCGCACCCGGTCGAGCATGGCCACCGCCTCCCGGGCCGCCTGACGGCGGGTCAGGCCGCGGTGGGCGCGGAAGACCTCGGCGATCTGGAAGCCGACCGGCAGCACCGGGTTGAGCGCGGACAGCGCGTCCTGGAAGACCATGGCGATATGCCGGCCGCGGATCTTCCGCAGCGCGCGCCGGTCGAGTCGCAGCAGGTCGATGCCGTGCAGCAGGATCGATCCGCCGGTGACGGCCGCGCCGGGCGGCAGGATGCCCATGACCGCGCGCGCCGTCAGGCTCTTGCCGCAGCCCGACTCGCCGACCACGGCCAGCGTCCGGCCGGGCTCGGTGCGGTAGCCGACACCGTCGACCACGACGCTGCCGGCGCCGGGCCGCCCGGTCCGGCCGGCGAAGGCCACCCGCAGGTCGACGACTTCCAGCGGGGGCGCGGCGGGATCGTATCCGGGGAACCGGGCGAGCGGGTGGGTCCGGGCGGTGGGCGGGTCTTCGATGGTGGTCATCGCAGCCTCGGGTCGAACGCGTCGCGCAGGCAGTCGCCCAGCAGGACGAAGCTGAGCACGGCCAGGGACAGGAACAGGGCGGGGAACAGCAGCAGGCCCGGGTGGGTGGTGAAGTACTGCTGCGCGGTGTTGAGTTGGACGCCCCAGGAGATCGCGGGGGCGGTCAGGCCGACACCGAGGAAGGTCAGCGACGCCTCCGCGGTGATCACCCCGCCGATGTTGATGCTGGTCAGCACCGCCACCGGCATGATCGCGTTGGGAACGGCATGCCGCAGCATGATCCGCAGCGGTCCCGCGCCCAGTTCACGGGCGGCGGTGACGTAGTCCAGGCCGCGCACGGCGAGCACCGAGGAGCGCATGATCCGGGTGAGCACCGGCCAGGAGAAGAGCGCGAGGACCAGCGAGACGCTCAGGATGCTGTGCACGCTGAAGGTCTCCAGCACCACGATCATCCCGACCAGCATGGGGAAGCCGAAGAAGACGTCCATCAGCCGGCTGACCAGCAGGTCGAGGAGGCCGCCGAAGTATCCGGCGACCGAGCCGAGGACGACGGCGACGACCAGGGTGAGCGCGGTGGTCAGCAGGCCGATGCTGAGGGAGTCGCGGGCGCCGTGGATGACGTTGCTGTAGAGGTCGCAGCCCTGCACGTCGTAGCCGAACGGATGGCCCGCGGTGGGCCCTTGCCCGCTGTGCGCCAGGGAGCACTGGTGCGGATCGCCGTGCCCGAACCAGCCGGCGAAGGCCGACGGCACGGCCGCCATGGCGCACAGCAGCACGACGGCGGACAGCGGGAGGAAGAAGCGCGGGCGGCGCAGCAGGCGCCGCAGGGTGCCGCGGTCGGCAGGTCCGCCGGGGGCGGGGGCGGGGGCGTCGGGGGCGGGGGTGGGGGCGTCGGGCCCGGTGTCGGCGGAGGTCCTCCTCCGCAGGGCGCTAGTCAAGGCGAATCCTCGGGTCGAGCACGCCGTAGAGCAGGTCCACGACCAGGTTGACGAACAGGAAGACCAGCACGAGCAGGGTGCTGATGCCCACGACGGTGGGGCCGTCGTGCTGCTGCACGCTCTGGAAGACCTGGTAGCCCAGGCCCGGCAGGTTGAAGATGCCCTCGATCAGGATCGTCCCCGACAGCAGGTAGCCCAGGTTGGTCCCGAGCATGGACACCACCGGCACCAGCGAGGTGCGCAGCACGTGCCGCAGCAGCACGCGGGTGCCGCTGAGTCCCTTGGCGGTCGCGGTGACGACGAAGTCCGCCCCGAGGTTCTCCAGGATGCTCGCCCGGGTCAGCCGGGAGATCTCTGGCACTCCGAGCAGCGCCAGGCACAGCGCGGGCACCAGGTAACTCAGCGGCCAGCCCGCGTCGGTGCCGGACACCGGGAACCAGCCGAGCTTCACCCCGAGCAGGTTCTGCGCCACGTAGGCGGTGATGAAGTACGGCACGCCGAGGATCAGGCTGGACCCGCCGAGCACCGCCAGGTCGCTGGGCCGGCCGGCCCGCAGCGCGGCCAGGCAGCCCAGCGCGATCCCGGCGACCGCCTCGATGACCCAGGTCAGGGCCGCGAGTTTGACCGTGATCGGCCAGCTCGCGGTGATCACCGCGGAGACCGGCGTGTTGTTCAGGTCGATGCCGAAGTCGCCGTGCGCCAGGCCGGTGACGTAGTGCCAGTACTGCACGAGGAACGGGTCGTCGAGGTGGTAGTGCGCCCTGATCGCCGCGGCCGTCGCGGGGGTCACCACGTGGCCGGGGCCGGCCAGCGACTGGACCGGGTCGCCGGGCAGCGCGTAGACCGCGGCGTAGATGACGAAGGTCGTGCCCACCAGCACCGGGACCATCAGCAGCACGCGGCGCAGCAGGTAGCTACCCACACCGGCCCCCTCGCGGCGCGGCGCGGCCGGCCGCGCTCATCGGACGGTGACCGAGGAGAGGTCGACGTCGCCGAGGTAGCCCAGCCGGACCCCGGAGAGCCGTTTCGCGTGCACGGCGCCGCTGACCGGGTAGTACAGCGGGGCCAGCGGCAGGTCCGCCATCGCGGTGCGGCCGGCCTGCCGGGCGAACCGCAGCCCGTCGGCGGTCGTGGTGGCGCCCGCGGCCTTGTCCATCAGGGCGTCGAAGCCGGCGCTCTTGTAGCCGGTGACGTTGGTGCCGGAACTGCTGCCGAAGAGCTGGTCGTCCTGGGAGTAGATGTTCGGGTAGGCCGCGCCCATGTAGAGCAGGAACGGCCCGGTGGTCTTGTGCGCCAGCAGGTTGGGGTAGATCTGGTCGGTCGGCTGGACCTTCAGCGAGATGGAGGTGATGCCGAGGTTGGTACGCAGCTGGTTGACGATCGCCTCCAGGACGGTCTGGGACTCGGGTTCCTGCTTGGTCCACAGGGTCAGCGAGCCGTGCCAGCCGCCCGCGGCGGCCAGCAACTGCCGTGCCCTGGCGGGGTCGTAGCCGCAGGCGGCGCAGTCGGTGCCGCCCCCGCCGGCGATCACGTCGGGGGCGATGCCCGCGGCGGGCTGGGCATGGCCCTGGAGCAGCGAGCCGACGATCGCCTTGCGGTCGATGGCCAGCGAGAACGCCTGCCGCACCCGCAGGTCGGCGAACCGGCGGTCCCACAGCGGGAAGCCGAGGTACTCCACCGCCGCGGTGGGCGAGGTGACGAGCTGCGCGGCGTAGGTCCGGCTCGCCGTCGACAGGTCGTTGCCGCCGGCCGTGGCGATGTCGACGGCGCCGGAGCGGAAGCTGGTGAACGCGGTGGCGTCGGTCTGGTAGGTCTTGACGGTGATCTGCGCCGCGTGGCCCTTGGCACCGGGGTAGCCGTCGAAGCGCTTGAGGGTGATCTGCTGCCCGCCGGGGGCCAGTCCGGGCGCCGCGACCTGGTAGGGGCCGTTGCCGATCGGGAGCCGGTCGTAGCCGGCGAGGTTCTTGAAGGCGGCCTTGGGCATCGGGGCGAAGGCGGTGCCGGCCAGCACGTAGGGGAACGTCGACAGCGGCCGGGTCAGGGTCACTTCAAGGGTGTCGGTGCCGGTCACCCGCACGCCGGAGAGCTTGTCGGTGGTGGGTTTGCCGTCGGGCGGGTTGAGCGCGGCGTAGCCCTCGATGCCGGCGAACAGGTAGCCGTTGGCCATGGTGTTGGGCGCGTAGGCGGCGGCGTTCCAGGAGTCGGCGAAGGACTGAGCGGTGACCGGCTCGCCGTTCTGGAACTTCCACCCGGACTTCAGGGTGATCGTCCAGTGCCGCTGGTCGGTGGAGCGCACCGACCTGGCGACGGCGTCGACGACCTTGCCGCTGCGGTCGACCTGGGTCAGCGGGGTCCAGATGGCGTCCGCGACACCGCTGAACCCGGCCCGGCCGGGGGTGAGATGGGCGATGTACCAGGTCGGAACGCCGATCGAGTAGGAGCCGCCGTCGGCTGTCGCGCCGCCGGCCTGCGTCCCTCCCCCGCCGCAGGCGCTCACGGCGGCCAGCGCGCCGACCGCGCACAGGGCCACCGCGGTTCTGCGGCCGGTGCGTCCCGGCCCGTCGGCACGTCCCGGCCGGCTGAGACGTCCTGACCGGGTGACACGTCCTGGTCGTGGCGGAGTCATCTCGGGTACCTCCAGGCGCGGTCTGGTTTTCGGGTGAGCCGAGACTGGCCCCCTCACCGAGGCGGCAGCTTTATCGGAGCGGGCAAAAACGCCGCGGCCGCTTTGTCTCGGCGCACATGCCCTGCGGCCGAGGGCCGCTCCCGGGGCGACGCCGGCCGCGCCCGGATGCCCGCCGGGTGTGCCCGGATACCCGCCGAATGTGCCCGCGCAGTGCCCCACGCATCCCGCCCGTCCCCCGACGGCGACTGCGTTACGTCACCGGGGCGCGATCCGGCCGGGGCTTGCCAGGGGTGCCTATGATGTGGCGATGCCGAGCACTTCCCGTCCCTCCTCGCAGGTCACCGGCTCGACAGCGCGCGACGAGCCCGCCGGCACGACGCTGCGCCGCCTGCGCGAGCACCTGGGTCCGCTGGTGCTCCAGGTCGAGTGCGCACCGCAGAGTGAGGACGTCCTCATCGGCCGGCAGGTCGTCCACGACCTGTGCGAGCCGGTGCCGGGGCAGGCCGACGGCGTGCTGCTGGTCGTGGGCGGCTCGCCGGAGCGCGAGGACTGCCTCGACGCGATCCGGCAGGCCGGCGCCGCCCGCTACAGCGCGGTCGTCGTCAAGACCCGCGGCGGCGACCTGGCGGCGGCCACCGCGGTGGCCGGCGCGGCGGGTGTCGCCCTGCTGGTGATCCCCGACGACATGCCGTGGCGGCACTTCGACGCGCTGGTCACCGCCGCGACCAGCGCGTCCGGGCCGGCCCAGGACACGTACACCTCGATCGGCATGGGCGACCTGTTCCCGCTGGCCAACGCGATCGCCTACCAGGTCGGCGGGGCGATCACCATCGAGGACCCGCTCGGCCACGTGCTGGCCTACTCCAACCTGCCGCATCAGGAGATCGACGAGATCCGGCGGCAGGGCATCCTGGGCCGGCAGACCCCGGACCGCCCGACCAACCTCGACGAGTACCACCGGGTCATCCGCGCCGACCGGCCCGTGCGCTTCGACATCCCCGACACCAAGCACGTCGACCGGCTGGCGGTCGCGGTGCGCGCCGGGCCGCAACTGCTCGGCCTGCTGTGGGCGCTGGACGGCAACCCGCCGCTCGGCGAGGGCGCGGAGACCGCGCTGGAGGAGGCCGCGAAGGTCACCGCGCTGCATCTGCTGCGGGCCCGCAGCCACCGGGACCCGGACCGGTGGAGCCGCGGCGAGGCGCTGGCGTCGCTGCTGGACGGCGCGGTGTCGGGGCGTACGGCGGCGGCGCAGCTGGGCATCGCCGAGGACACCACCAGCACGGTGGTGGCGTTCGCGCAGGCCGCACCCGAGGAGATGCCCGGCCTCGGCGGCGCCCGGATCGTCGACCTGGTCGGTCTGTACTGCGAGGCGTGGCATCCGCAGGCGCTGTGCACGACGACCGGCGGCCTGGTCTACGCCCTGCTCCCGACCAGGACCGACGCGGGCGCCGAGCGGCGGGTGGTGAAGTTCGCCGAGAACGTGGTCAGCACGGTCCAGCGCAGCGCGGGCCTGGCCCTGCGCGTCGGCATCGGGGTGCCCGCGGCCCGGCTCGGCGAGGTGCCGGCCGGCCGGCGTATCGCGGACCGGGTGCTGCGGGCGCTGGCCGGCAGCGCGCAGGCGCCCACGATCGCCACGGTCACCGACGTCCGCAGCCGGGTGACGCTGATGGAGCTGACCGAGCGCGGCGCCCCGTCGGTCGACCTGCCACCGGGCCCCGTGCAGCGGATCATCGAACACGACGCGCAGCACTCCACCACGTACGCCCAGTCGCTGCTGGCGTACCTGGACGCCTTCGGCGAGGCGATTCCCGCGGCGGCGCGGCTGGCCGTGCACGAGAACACCCTGCGCTACCGGGTCCGCCGCATCCAGGAGCTCTTCGACCTCGACCTGGACGACCCCGACACCCGGCTCGTGGTCTGGCTGCAACTGCGGCTGCACCAGATCTCCGGGTGACACCGGCCGGCGCCCGCCGCGCCGACGCCCCCGGCGCGCTGCCGCTGTCCGCGCCGACAACGCCCCCCGGCTCAATTGCACGGGCCGCACGATTTCCTGACCCCCTCCCCGCGCATACCGTCGCCCGGACAACGCAACCGAGCCGATGGGGAACCCATGCTGGAACAACCGATCTACGCCCTGACCGACCCGGTACGACTACGTGAACTGGTCGCGGGCCACGGTTGGGCGACCCTGGTCAGCGCCACCGGCCGGGGCGGCCCGGTGGTCTCCCATCTGCCGGTGATCCCCGACCCGGGACCGGACGAGGGCGGGGACGGTGGCGGGGGCGGGGGCGATCTGACGATCGTGGGGCACCTGGCCAGGGCCGACGCCGAGCTGCACGAACTGGGCGCGCACGACGTGGTGGTGATCGTCGAGGGACCCGGCGGCTACGTCTCGCCGAGCAGCTACCGCGCCGGACCGTACGTGCCGACCTGGAACTTCGTCGTCGCGCACCTGCACGGGCGGCCCACCGTACTGGAGGGCGCGGCGGGCTACCGGGTGCTGGAGCGCACCGTGGAGCACTTCGAGGCCGACCGGCCGGAGCCGTGGCGGCTGGACACCGTGGCGGACTACGCGCGGGAGATCGCCCCGTACACCACGGCCTTCCGGCTGCGGCCCAGCCGGGTGGTCGGCAAGCACAAGCTCAGCCAGGACAAGCCGTACGAGGTCGCGCGGCGGGTGGTCGAGGCCCTGGAGGACGGCGGCCCGCACGGCAACCCGGCCCTGGCCGCGGCGATGCGTCGGGTGCTGGTGCCCGGTGACTGAACCGCAGACCGCCACCGGGACGGCCGCGGGGCGGGCCGCCCGCGTGCTGCTGCGCAATGTCCGGCTCGGCTCCGGCGGGCCGCTCGCGCACCTGATGATCGACGGCGACCGGATCGCCGCCATCACCCTCGAGGCCCCCGACGCCCTGGCGCGGACCGCGGGCGAGGTGGTGGACGCCGGCGGGCGTACGGTGCTGCCGGGGCTGTGGGACGCGCACGTGCACATGGTGCAGTGGGCCAGCGCGCGGCGCCGGGTCGACCTGTCGGGCGCCGGGTCCGCCGCCGAGGCGGCCCGGACGATGGCCGAAGCCGCGGGTGCCGGGCAACGGGCCCCGGACGAGCCGCTGATCGGTTTCGGCTTCCGTGACGGGCTGTGGCCCGACCGCCCGGAGCCCGCGCTGCTCGCCTGGTCCGACGGCTCGGGCCAGGCCGTCGCCCTGGTCAGCAACGACCTGCACACCGCGTGGCTCAACCAGGCCGCGCTGCACCGCCTCGGCGTGCACGGCCACCCGACCGGGGTGCTGCGCGAGGCGGACTGCCTGGACGCGGTGGCCCGGCTCAGCGCGGCCGATCCGGCGGTCGTCGACCGCTGGGTCGCCGACGCGCTCCGGGCGGCGGCGGCGCGCGGCGTGGTCGGCCTGCTGGACTTCGAGTACGCCGACAACGTCGCCGACTGGACCCGCAGGGCCGGCCGGCAGCCGCTGGACACCCGGGTCGCCTGCGCCGTCTACCCGGCCTACCTGGACCAGGCCGTATCCCTCGGCCTGCGCACCGGCGACCGGCTGCCGGGCACCGGGGGCATGGTGCGGATGGGGCCGCTGAAGCTCTTCGTCGACGGCTCGCTCAACACCCGTACCGCGCTGTGCAACGAGCCCTATCCCGGGGTGACGGCGGCCGGGCAGGAGTACGGCATCCTCCAGACCGAACCGGCCGAGTTGCGGCGGCTGATGGCGTACGCGGCGCGGCACGGCATCCACAGCGCCGTGCACGCCATCGGCGACCGGGCCAACACCATCGCGCTGGACGCCTTCGAGGAGGTCGGCTGCCCGGGCCGGATCGAGCACGCCCAGTTGATCGACCGGGCCGACCTGCCCCGCTTCGCCCGGCCGGGGCTGGTGCTCGGCGTCCAGCCCGCGCACGCCGCGGACGACCGCGACATCGCCGACC
This sequence comes from Streptomyces sp. NPDC088194, assembly GCF_040702025.1. Taxonomy (NCBI): domain Bacteria; kingdom Bacillati; phylum Actinomycetota; class Actinomycetes; order Kitasatosporales; family Streptomycetaceae; genus Streptomyces; species Streptomyces sp. NPDC088194. The sequence continues at coordinate 46,256 of NZ_JBFBIV010000008.1, forward strand.
GCCACTGGGCCGGCCGTACCGAGCGGTCGTTCGCCTACGCCGACCTCGCGCGGGCCGGCGCGCGGTTGCAGATCGGCTCGGACGCGCCGGTCTCGCCGCTCGACCCGTGGCCGGGCATCGCCGCGGCGGTGCACCGCACCGGCGCGGACGGGCGGCCCGAGTGGCACCCCGAGCAGGCGATCGGGGTGCCCGACGCGCTCGCCGCCGCCGCGGCGGGCCGCCGCGCGCTGCGCGTGGGCGATCCCGCCGACCTCGTGGTCACCGAGTACGACCCGGCCCTGCCGGCCCCGCACGACCTGCCCGCCATGCCGGTCTTCTGCACGCTGCTCGCGGGGCGGTTCACCCACCGCGCCGACCAGGAGCCGCAGCCGGCGCCGGCCGGGTAGCAGCGACCGGGCGGGAGAGGGGGCGGGAACAGCGGCCGTCCGGTGGCACCCACCGGACGGCCGTGCGGGCTCACGCACCACCGGACGGCCGTCCGCCGTCGCGCACTGCCGGGCGTCGTGCACCGCCAGGCATGGCGCGCACCGCCGGGCATGGCACGCCACCGGGCACATCACGCACCACCAGATATGGCGTGTCTCCGGGCACATCGCGCACCACCACGCGTCACGCACCACCAGACACGGCGTGCCGCCGCGCGCATCACGCACCGCCGGGCGTCACGCACCGCCGGGCGTCACGCACCGACGGGCGTCACGCACCGACGGGCATGGCGCACCGCCAGACATGGCGCGCACCACCGGACACGGCGCGACGCCGGACACATCGCGCACCACCACGCGTCACGCACCACCAGACACGGCGCGCCGCCCCGCGCATCACGCACCGCCGCGCATCGCACACCACCGCACATCGCGCACCCCCGGACATGGCACGCACCGCCGGCACGGCGGAGGGGCCGCGGGGACTTGCGTCCCGCAGCCCCTGGCCCGTTCACCCGCCCGACTCGGCGGGCGGTCAGCCGAGTTGGACCTCGGCGCGGGCGGTGCCCGCTCGGGGGTGCCGGGCGGTGACGGCGACGACGGTCCCCGCGGGGGCCCGGACCGTCCACTCCACCGCGGTCAGGTCGGGGGTGCCCGGGTCATGGCCCCACCAGGTGGTGGACGACAGGGTGCCGCTCCTGCCCTCCAGCTGGCCGAGGCGTTCGACGCGCTCGCCGGTGACCGGTTCCGCGCCGCCGGGCAGCGTGATCTCCGCGGACAGCTCCCCCGCCACCCCGCGGTCGAGCGCGGTCCTGGTGACGTACGTGGGCAGCCAGCCGGTGTTGCCGACGACCAGCCGGACCCGGTGCACGTCCGGCGCGAGCCGGGTCGCGGTCAGCCGGCGGACCTCGATCCGCGGCGAGGCGAGCGCCTGGAAGATCACCCACTCGGTGTGCGGGGCGACTTCGGCCTCGATCCGGTCCATCGGCGGGTTGTACCAGTAGTTGATCATGTCCCAGCCGCCCAGCTCCACCGGTCCGAGCTGCGGGTGCGTGAAGGGGTACCAGGAGACGAAGCCCTTGCCGTCGAGTTCGGCGTCGCTCCACTTGATCATCCGCAGGTCGTCCTCGACCGGGTGGTCGATCAGCCAGCGCGAGGCGTGGTACGACTCGATGCCGGCCGCCCGCTGCGGGCTCCAGAACTCCGTGATCCAGGCGAAGATGCCCAACTGGTGGTAGTACCAGCCCAGTTGGCCGCCGCGGAAGTCGGCGGCCGGGTCGTGCTTCAGGTCCTGGAAGGACATGACGTCGTACCCGGTCAGCTCGGCCGCCTTGGCGCCGAACACGTCGTAGACATGCTGGTCGGGGCCGGGCAGCCGGACGCCGGCGTTCATCGGCGGGCACAGGTGCAGGCCGCCGAAGGTGTGGCAGGTGACCCAACCGGTGATGTTCGGACGGTCGGTGACGGCGCGCAGCACCGCCTGCGTCTCGGGCTCGGAGCCGGGGAACGGCCCGGCGTTGCGCGGCAGCGCGGGCGCCGCCTCCCAGTCGGTCGGCAGGTTCTGGCCCAGGTCCAGGCCCTCGACCGGTTCCGCGACCTCGACGACGTCGCCGCGGTAGCCGGTGACGTCGCCCTCCTGGAAGAGCCGGAAGTAGTCGCCGCCGACCTCGTCGGGTTCGCGCGGCACCAGCAGCCGGGGCTCGTCGGGGTGGGTCTTCCACGGCCCGTCGGCGTCGCGCACCCGCATGAACAGCGCCCGGCCGTCGCCGTCGACGTCCCGCAGTTGCAGGCCCGGATCGGCGTCCGGGCTCGGGTGCGGGCGCACGCTGGAGCGGATGAAACGGCCCTCGGCCATGGCGTGTTCGTGTCCGTCCGGGTTGAGCCGCGGGACGACGTAGACCGCGCGGGTGTCCAGCAGCCTGGTCACCCGCTCGTCGGTCCCGTAGCCGGTCAGCAGCCGGTGCACCAGGTGCAGGGCCGCGAAGCAGGACGACCACTCGGTGCCGTGGATGCCCGCCTCGACGAAGTGGGCCGGCTTCTCGGCGGCCGGGCCGGTCGCGGTGTTGGTGAGAGTGACCAGCCAGATGTCGCGGCCCTCCCACGAGCGGCCCACGCTCTCCAGCGCCGCGAGGTCGGGACGGCCGTCGGCCCAGTCCCGCAGCAGCGCGGTCAACTCGTCGTGGACGTAGAACCTGTCGAACTTCAGCGGGCGGATCATGGGGCGAGTCCTCGCAATCGCACGGCGGCAGCCTGGCAAGCGCGGCCAGTCTGCGCGCGGCCCGCGCCCGGTGCTTTGGGCGGGCGGCCAATGTTTCCCGGCCGAGTTCTCGTCCGCCGCCAATCACGGGGGACCGGCCCGGCGGCCACAGTGCTCCATGACCCGAGCACGACCCGAGAACGCGAACGACCGTGGTCGTTCTCCCTGTTTGCCGGCCGGGCCGGGTAGGGCACTCCCCCGGCCGAGATTGGACCCGCGCATGACCGCGACAGCGGACCTCGGCACGGCCGAGATCCACCATCAGCACCGCGATGTGACCGGCGGCTGGCTGCGACCGGCGACCTTCGGCGTGGTGGACGGCCTGGTGTCGAACTTCGCCCTGGTCGCCGGCGTCGTCGGCGGCGGCGCCGGCACCCACACCGTCCTGCTCACCGGTCTGGCCGGCCTCACCGCCGGCGCCTGCTCGATGGCCACCGGCGAGTTCGTCTCGGTGTCGTCCCAGAACGAGCTGGCGCAGGCCGAGATCGCCCGCGAGCAGCACGAACTGGCCACCAACCCGGCCGGGGAACTGCGCGAGCTGACCCTGGCCTACCAGGCGAAGGGCGTACGGCAGGAGCTGGCGGAGGAGGTCGCCCGGGCGCTGACCGCCGAGCCCGACGTCGCCTGGCGCGTGCACGTACGCGAGGAGTTGGGCGTCGACCCGGACGACCTGCCCTCCCCCTGGTCGGCGGCGGGCTCCTCGTTCGCCGCCTTCGCGCTGGGCGCCCTGGTCCCGCTGCTGCCGTTCGTGCTCGGCGCATCCGGCCTGGTGCCCGCGCTGCTCGCCAGTTCCGCGGGGCTGGTCGTCACCGGCGCGCTGACCGCGAAACTCACCGCGCGCTCCGGGTGGTTCGGCGCGAGCCGGCAACTCGTGCTCGGCGGGCTGTCGGCGGCGGTGACCTTCGGGGTCGGGCTGCTGGTCGGCACGGGGGTGTCCTGACCGATGGCGACGACGGACAGCCCGTGGGGCGAGGCCGCGTACCACCGTCCGCTGCACGCGGTGGCGCTGGTCAAGCAGGTGCCGCTCGGCGACCACCCGGGCGACCTGGACGGCAGCGGGCGCCTGCGCAGGGACGGTTTCCCGGTGGAGCTCAACCCCTGGTGCCGCCGTGCGGTGACCCGCGCGGTGCAACTGGGCCGGGGCAGCGGGGGCCGCACCACGGTCGTCACGATGGGGCCGCCCGCCGCCGCCGACGTCCTGCGCGAGGCGCTGGCCTGCGGCGCGGACGAGGGCCTGCACGTGTGCGACCCGGCGCTGGCGGGCGCGGACACCCTGGTCACCGCGAAGGCCCTGGCCGCCGCCGTACGGAGCCTGGGCCCGGTGGACCTGGTGCTGGCGGGGCACAGCACGCTGGACGGCGGCACCGGCGCGGTCGGGCCGATGGTCGCCGCGCTGCTCGGCCTGCCGTTCGCCGGGCCGGCGCTGTCGATCGAGGCGGTCGGCGGTGACGGGCTGCGCGCGGTACTCCAGCTCGACGCGGTCACCGAGACCGCCGAACTGGCGCTGCCCGCCGTGCTCGCGGTGGCGGAGCGCTCCTGCCGGCCGGCGAAGGCCCCGCCGGCCGCCTGGCTCGCCGCGCCGCAGATCCGCGTCCTGACGCTGGATCAGTTGACCGGCGCCCAGCCGGGGGCCGCGAGCCCCACCCGGGTGCACCGGGTGGAGCGCGTCGCGGCGACCCGCCGCCCGGTGCTCGTGTCCGGCAGCCCGGCGGAACAGGCCGCACAGGCGGTCGCGCTGATCACCGCACGGTTGGCGGCGGCCGACTGCTCCGGCCGCTCCTCGGCCGTCGGGGCCGGTACGTACGCGGGAACTCCCGGGCCGGGAAGTCCCGTTGCCGACCGGCCCGGCCCGGCGGCGGCAACCGGCCTCGCGGTTGCCGGCGTCGCTGCGCCCGATCCCGCGGCGCCGTCCGCGACCGCCGGCGAACCCGGGCATACGGCCGTCACCGGCCGGGCGGCGGACCCGTATCCCGCCGGACTCCCCGGGCCCGCCGTCCTCGCGGCAACCGGCCTCGCGGCAACGGGCGTTGCGGCAGCGGGTGTTGCGGCATCCGACGTCGCGGTTGCCGGCGTCGCTGCGCCCGATCCCGCGGCGCCGTCCGCGACCGCCGGCGAACCCGGCCGTACGGCCGTCACCCGCCGGGCGGCGGACCCGTATCCCGCCGGACTCCCCGGGCCCGCCGTCCTCGCGGTGACCGGCAGCCCCGAGACGGGCGGGCGGGCCCTGCTCGGCGAGGCCGCGAGGATCGCGCGGCGGATCGGCGGCCACGTGCTGGCCGTCACGCCGGCCGCGGACCCGGAACAACTCCGCGACTGGGGCGCCGACGCGGCACTGCGGCTCACCGGCGGCGACCCCCGCCCCGCCGCGGCGGCGCTCGCCGGCCGGCTGCGCGGCTCCCGCGCGCCCTGGGCCGTGCTGGGCGGCGCCTCCGCCTGGGACCGCGAGGTCCTGGCCCGCCTCGCGGTGCACCAGGACGCCGGGCTGCTCTCCGACCTGACCACCACGTCGGTGCGCCCCGACGCCCGCGGCCGGCTCCGCCTGGTGGGCGGCAAACCGTCGGGCAACGGCACGCTCGCCGAGGTCGGCAGCGACGGTGTCCCGCAGATCGCCACGTTGCGGACCGGCTCGCTGACCGTGCGCGCCGGGCACGCCGACCCCGTAGCGAGCCCCGCCCGGATCGCCGCCCCGATCCCCGTCGAGACGCTGGACGTGCCGGCCGATCCGCTGCTGCGGCGCTCGGACCGGCGCACCGAGGACGACTTCGACGCGGTCGAGCGTGCGGCCACGGTCATCGGCCTGGGCGCGGGCGTCGCTCCGGACCGCTACGCGGAGGTCGAGCCGCTGCGGGCCCTGCTCGGCGCGGAGTTCGCCGCGACCCGCAAGGTGACCGACGCCGGCGCCCTGCCGCACTGCCGCCAACTGGGCGTCACCGGGCGGAACATCGCCCCGCGGCTGTACGTGGCGCTCGGCGTCTCCGGCAGCCCGCACCACCTGGCCGGCGTGGAGCGCGCGCACACCGTCCTCGCGGTCAACAGCGATCCGGACGCGGCGGTGTTCGCCCACTGCGACATCGGCATCGTCGCCGACTGGCGGGACGTCCTGCCCGCGCTGACCGCCGCCTTCCGGCGGGCGCCGACCGCCGCGTCCGCGCCCGAGGCCACCTCCGTCTGAGGCCCGTCGCCGTCAGCAGCGGCCACCGGCCCGATGCCACCTGCTCGTTCCGTCCCACCCGCCCCGTACCGGGGCCCGAACCATGGAGCCAACCGTGATGCCCTGCCCCTTCACCACCCGTGCCCACCCACGCGGCGGTGGTCGTCCATGAGCGGCCTCGTCCTCGTCCTCACCGTCTTCCTGGCGTGTGCCGTCGAAGCGGTCGAGGCGCTGACCATCGTGCTGGCCGCCGGCACCAGCCGGAACTGGCGCTCGGCGCTGCAAGGCAGCGCGGCGGCGCTGGTCACCCTCGCGATCGTGGTCGCCGCGCTCGGCCCCGCGATCGGGATGATCCCCTTCGAGGCGCTGCGGCTGGTGGTGGGCGCCCTGCTGCTGGTCTTCGGGCTCCAGTGGCTCCGCAAGGCCATCCTGCGCGCCTCCGGCCACAAGGCCCTGCACGACGAGGCCGGCGCCTACGCCAAGGAGGTCGCGGCGGCCGACGCCGCGGCGGGCGGAGGACGCGGCATCGTCACCGACTGGTACGCCTTCACCCTGTCCTTCAAGGGGGTCTTCCTCGAAGGGCTCGAAGTCGCCTTCATCGTCGTGACCTTCGGCAACAACCAGGGCAGCGTGCCGCTGGCGGCGCTCGGCGCGGCGGCCGCGGTGGTCGCGGTCACCTGTGTCGGCCTCGCGGTCCGCGCGCCGCTGGCCCGGGTGCCGGAGAACTCGATGAAGTTCGCCGTCGGCATCATGCTCACCGCCTTCGGCGTCTTCTGGTCCGCCGAGGGCGCCGGGGTCGACTGGCCCGGCGCCGACGCGGCCCTGCTGGTCCTCGTGCCGGTCATCGCGCTGCTCGGCCTCGGCACCGCCGCGCTGCTGCGCCGCACCGACACCGCGGTACCCCCTGCCGCGGCCACCACCGTTCCGCCGGCTCCGGCGGCGAAGGGAAGCACGCAGTGAAGTGGATTCGTTCGTTCGCGCTGTTCTGGTACGACTTCGTCGTCGGCGACGACTGGCGGGTCGCGGTCGGGGTGGTGGTGGCGCTGGGCGCGACCGCCGGCCTGGTGCACGGCGCCGGTGTGAACGCCTGGTGGCTGCCGCCCGTCGCGGTCGTGGTCCTGCTCGGCCTGTCGCTGCGCCGCGCGGTGGCGGCGGCCCGCTGACGCGAGGGGGCCGGGGCAGGGATGCGCGTCCCTGCCCCGGCCCCCGGCCCCCGGCATCCGGCACCCGGCACCCGGCACCTGAGGCCGCACGTTCGAGGTGCGGGCCGTCCCGCGTGCGGCCGTACCGTCTGCGGCCGTCCCGTCTGCGGGCGACCCGCGAGGGGCGGCTACTCGCCGCCGCCGACCGCGAGCAGGTACAGCTTGCCGGAGTCGGAGCCCTGGTCGTCGGGGTTCTGGACGGGGACGTTGATGGACGCGCTGACGGTCTTGGAGTGGGTCTCGTTGGGCGGCGTGATGACCATCGTGGTGAACGTGTAGCCGCTGCCGCCGCTGTTGTTGAAGGGGTAGTACAGGACGAAGTCGGTCCCCTCGCCGGGGGCCAGCTTGACGGTGGGCACGTCGCCCCCGCTGTGGCGCGGGACGCTGACGGAGTCCGAGCCGTTCTTCAGGTCGACACCCGCGAAGCCGTGCATCGTGCAGGAGCTGGAACCGGTGTTCTTGAGGTGGACCAGCTCCATGCCCTCCCCCGAGATGCCGTGCTCGGCGGAGATGGCGAGGTTCGAGGTCATGCACATGCTGCCGGACCCCGACCCCGACCCGGAGTTCGAGGAGCCGGAGCCGCCGCTCGTGCTGCTGCCGCCGGTGGAACCGCCGTTGGAACCGCTGGACGAACCGCTGGAGGAACCACCGCTGGAGGAGGTGTCCTGGCCGGGCGCGGAGCTGGGCGCCAACGTCTGGCCGGCGTCGCTGGACGAGGTCGCCCCGGCGGTGTCGGACGACGTCGGTCCGGAGGCGCTGGAGTCGTCGGGGCCGCAAGCCGTCAGGGACAGTCCGGCGGCCACGGCGACCAGAGCGATGACCGAGAGCCTCTTGCTGCTGCGCATTGCCACTCCGTAGATCGATGCCGGCCCACATGGTGCGGACCCTTCTGCGTTCATGGAGTTCCGCCGCACCCGGGCTGGTTGCGCGCGGACATGACCGCGACAACCCCGTGACATGGAGGGATCATGATCGCGACAGACGCCACGCGCCGGCCACATCCCCCATGGGCCCTCCACCCACGGCCGGCATGCTGAGCAATCAGTTCTTCGACGCTGCCCCGTCAGGCGGCGCTGCCGTCCCTAGCTTCTGCCGTATGGGCAGCTACCACGAGATGGATCAGGTATGGCCGCGTACGGCCGGTCGGACGGACGGCGAACTGCGGGTCGGCGGCATCGGGGTCGGCGAACTCGCCGCGCGCTTCGGCACACCGGTCTACGTTCTCGACGAGGACGACTTCCGGGCCCGGTGCGCCGCATGGACGGCCGCGTTCCCCACGGGTGACGTCCACTACGGCGGCAAGGCGTTCCTGGCCCCGGCCCTCGTCGGCTGGTTGCGGGAACTGGGCCTGTCGCTGGACGTGTGCACCGGCGGCGAGCTGGCCGTGGCCCGGCTGGGGGGCATGCCTGCCGAGCGGGTGGTCTTCCACGGCAACAACAAGTCGGTCGCCGAGCTCCGGGCCGCCGTGGAGTGGGGCATCGGGTGCATCGTCGTGGACTCCTTCCACGAACTGGACCGCCTGGCGGACCTGGTGCGGGCCGGCGGCGCCCGGCAGCCGGTCATGATCCGGGTGAAGCCGGGGGTGGACGCGGACACCCACGCGGCGTTGGCGACGGGCGGCGAGAACACCAAGTTCGGGCTGTCCATGGCCTCGGGCGAGGCGGCCGAGGCGGTACGCCGGGTGCTGGCCACGCCGGGCCTGGAACTCGTCGGCCTGCACTCGCACATCGGCTCGCAGATCTTCGACCTCGGCTCCTTCACCACCGCGGCCGAGCGCATGGCGCGCTTCCTCAAGGAGGTCGAGGCCGAGCACGGGGTCCGCATCGCCCGGCTGGACCTCGGCGGCGGCCTCGGCGTCCCCTACCTCCCGGGCGGCGAGCCGGCCCCGACACCGGCCGAACTCGCCGACGCGCTCCGGGTGGCGGTGCCCGACGACGTGCGGCTGGCCGTCGAGCCCGGCCGGTCGATCGCCGCGCCGACGACGGTCGCGGTCTACGAGGTCGGCACGGTGAAGGGACACTACGTCAGCGTCGACGGCGGCATGAGCGACAACCCCCGCCCGGCCACCTACGGTGCCGCGTACACGGCGGTCCTCGCCTCCCGGGCCGGTCAGGCCCCGCCGCGGACGTTCACGATCGTCGGCAAGCACTGCGAGAGCGGGGACGTGCTGGTGCAGTCGGTCGAGCTGCCGGGCGACATCCGGCCGGGCGACCTGGTCGCGATCCCCTGCTCCGGCGCCTACCAGCGGTCGGCGGCCGGCAACTACAACCAGGTCCCCCGGCCGCCGGTGGTCGCCGTGCGCGACGGTGCGGCCCGGACCCTGGTCCGCCGCGAGACGCAGGAGGACCTGCTCAGCCTGTTCGTGTGAAGCGCGCTGCGCGCGGGACGCGAACTGTCGCTGCGACGCGCGCTGTTCGTGTGAGGCGCACTGTTCGTATGAGGCGCGCTGTTCGTGTTACGCGCGCCCGCCATCCGCGCGAAGCGGCCGGCCCGACGGGATCGACTGCCCCGTCGTACCGGCCGCTTCGGCGTGCCGTCACTCCCCCGGGTCGGTCAGCGGCTGGTCGAGGAAGGTCAGCGTCCTGGCGTCGGCGTCCAACCGGGCCCGCACCCCGACCGGGTAGGTCTGCATCTGCGTGTTGTGGCCGATGTTCACCCCGGCCAGCACCGGAACGCCCAGGTCGCCGAAGCGCTCGGCCAGCATCCGATCGATGTGCTCGGGGTCCCCGCACTCGGTGAACGTGCCGAGGACGATCCCGGCCACGCCGTCGAGGTAGCTGGTGGCGCGGCGGATCTGGGTGATGATCCGGTCCATCCGGAAGGGCAGTTCGTCGACGTCCTCCAGGAACAGGATCGCGTCCCTGGCCGGATACGACGTGTCCGTGCCGAGGCTGGCCGCGATCAAGGTGGCCGTCCCGCCCAGGGTCAGCCCCTCGGCGACGCCGGGCACCAGCGTCCGCGCCCCCGGGAAGGTCAGCTCCTTCACCTCGGCCGGCGTGTAGAGCAGCTTCATCAGCTCGGTGAAGTCGTACTCCTGCGGGCCCTCCCAGAAGCCGCCGCAGGCCACCATCGGCCCGAACAGCGACACCCAGCCCAGTTTGACGGCCAGCGCCTCCAGCAGCGCGGTCACGTCCGAGTAACCGACCACGACCTTCGGGCGGTTCGGGTCGATCCGGCTCCAGTCCACCAGCTCCAGCGTGCGCTGCGAGCCGTAGCCGCCGCAGGCGAGGAACACGGCGGCGTACTCGGGGTCGGTCAGTGCGCGGGTCAGGTCGCCGGCCCGCAGCGCGTCGTCACCCGCCAGGTAGTCGTACATGCTCCCGGCGTCGCGGGCCGACCCGAAGACCTCCGGCACCAGGCCCACGGACCGCATGGCCGCCAGCCCCGACTCCAGGTGGTCCTGGTTGTCCACGGGCGAGCTGGCGCAGATCACGGCGACGGTGTCGCCGGGCTTCAACCCGGGCGGGCGAAGCAGAGTCATATCTTCTCCAGGGATGTCGAACCGAGCAGATGGCAGGCGGCGCAGGAGGTGTCCGGCGCCAGCACCGGCAGTTCACGGCGGTCGCAGGCGGCCGTGGCGCGGTCGGACGGCGAGGCGCCGGCCCAGCGGGTGCACCGCGGGTGGAAGCGGCAGCCGGACGGGATCGCGGTCGGGTCCGGCGGCTCACCGGTCAGCAGGGTGGGGCGCCAGTCCTCGGCACCGGTCGGCACCACCGACAGCAGCGCCTTGGTGTAGGGGTGTTGCGGCCGCAGCAGGACCTCCTCGACGGTGCCCTGCTCGACCACCCGGCCCAGGTACATCACGGCCACCCGGTCGGCGATGTTCCAGGCCAGGCCGAGGTCATGGCTGACCACCAGGGCCGACAGGCCGAGGTCGTCGCGCAGCCGCAGCATGAGCGCCAGGATCTCCCCGCGCACCGAGGCGTCCAGCGACGCCACCGGCTCGTCCGCGACGATGACCGACGGGTTCAGCGCCAGCACGCCGGCGATGACGACGCGCTGCTGCTGCCCGCCGGACAGTTCGTGCGGGTAGCGGCCGAAGAAGTCCTCCGGCGGGCGCAATCCGGCCCGGACCATCGCGTCGTGCACGGTGAGCGGCAGCCCGTCGGTGAGCCCGTGCAGCCGCGGGCCCATGGCCACGGCGTCGTAGACGTTCTGCTTCGGGTTGAGGGCGCCGCCCGGGTCCTGGAGGACCAGTTGGGTGTGGCGGCGGTACGCCTTGAGGCCCTTGGCGGTGTAGTCCAGCGGCGTGCCGTCGTAGCGCACCTCGCCGGCGGTCGGCTTCACCAGGCCGACCAGCGAGCGGGCCAGGGTGGACTTGCCGCACCCGGACTCGCCGATGAGCGCGACGATCTCGCCCTTGCCGATCCGCAGGTTGACGCCGTCCACCGCGCGGGCCGGGGCGCGGCCTCGGGCGGCCGGGTAGACCACCGAGAGGTCGCGGACCTCCAGCGCGGGCGTGGACCGGCCGGGGCTGGAGCCGGGTCCCGGGCCGTGGCCGGGTCCCGGGCTGGTGCTGGGGCTGGTGCTGGGGCTGGGGTCACGGGTCACCGCGCACCTCCGTGGTCGGGCCGGACGCGTACGCACGCGGCGGAACGGCCGGGCCCGGCCGGCCACAGCAGCATCTCCTCGGTGCGGCAGGACGGCAGCGCCTCGGGGCAGCGCGCGGCGAAGGCACAGCCCGTGCCGGCCTCCGAGGGCCGGGGCGGGTCGCCCGCGAGGCCGACCGGCGCGCGCCGTGAGGCCGGGTCCCCGATGGTCGGGAAGGCCCGTGACAGCGCCCGGGTGTAGGGGTGTTCGGGCTGCTGGAGCACCTGCTTGGACGGGCCCAGCTCGACGATCCGGCCCGCGTACATGACCGCCAGCCGGTCGCAGGTGTGCGCCAGCAGCGACAGGTCGTGCGTGATCATGATGACGGAGATCCGCGACTCGCGGACCCGCTCGGCCAGCAACTCCAGGATCTGCGCCTGGACCATGACGTCCAGCGCGGTGGTCGGCTCGTCGGCGATGATCAGGTCCGGGCGGCACGCCAGGGCCATGGCGACCATCACGCGCTGCCGCTGGCCGCCGGAGAACTCGTGCGGATAGCTGCGGACGCGCCGGGACGGAATGCCGACGCTGTCGAGCAGTTCGGCGGCGCGGCGCTCGGCGTCCTTCACCCGGGTCCTGTCGTGCAGCACCATCGGTTCGACGATCTGGTCCAGCACGGTGCGCACCGGGTTCAGCGCGCTCATCGCGCCCTGGAACACCACCGACGCACCGGCCCAGCGCACCGCCCGCAGCCGGGCCCAGCTGGTGGTCAGCAGGTTCTCGCCCCGGAACAGCACCTCCCCGCTGACCTTCGCGGAACGGTCCTGGAGGCGCAGCAGGCTCAGCGCCATCGTGGACTTGCCGCAGCCGGACTCCCCGGCGACACCGAGCGTGTCACCGGCGGAGAGGGTGAAGTCGACGCCCCGCACGGCGGGGACGAAACGGTTCCCCTGGCGGTAGGCGACCTGGAGGTCGCGGACCTCCAGCAGGGGCGGGTCGGCGGTGGCGGCGGCACCGGCCGCCGCCGCGGTCTGGGCGGTCACTTGTTCTCCATCCGCGGGTCGAGCACGTGTTCCACGGCGCGGCCGGTGAGCGTGAAGCCCAGCACCACCACGAGGATCGCCAGGCCCGGGGGCAGCAGGTACCACCACGCGTCGGCGGTGAACGCGCCGTTGAAGAAGGCGTCGTTGAGCATCTCGCCCCAGGTGACGCTGGCCGGGTTGCCGAGGCCGAGGAAGGTGAGCGTGGCCTCGGAGAGCAGTGATCCGGCGACCGTCAGGGTGCTGGAGACCAGGATCAGCGGCATCACGTTCGGCAGCACCTGGCGCACCATGATCTGGCGGTCGCCGGCCCCCAGCGCGCGGGCCCGTTCGACGAACGGCCGGGCCTCGACGGCGAGGGTCTGCGCCCGCACCAGGCGCGCGGTGGCGGTCCAGGAGGTGGCCGCGATGGCGATGGTGATCGACGTCTCGCCCTGGCCCAGCACGGCCGCCAGCGAGATCGCCAGCGGCAGGCTGGGCAGCGCGATGAACCAGTCGGTGACGTGCATCAGCGCCCGGCCGACCACGCCACCGTAGTGGCCGGCGACGATGCCCACCCCGGCGCCGATGACGACGGTCAGCGCGGTGGCGATGATGCCGATCCGCAGCGACTCCCGCGAGCCCCAGATCAGCAGCAGCAGCACGTTGCGGCCGGCCAGGTCGGTGCCGAGCGGGTAGTGCGCGCTGGGCGCGGCGAGCAGCGGCCCGTCGACCTTGGTGACGTCCATCTGGTCGGGGCCGATGAACAGCGGTGCGAACAGCGCCAGCAGGCAGAACAGCAGCAGGACCGCGAGCCCGGCCACTCCGGCGGGGCGGCGGATGAAGGCTTTGCCGAAGCGGCGTGCTCCGGCGAACCTGACCGGGACGGCCGAGGCCACGTCCTGCGCGGTGACGATCTGCGCGGCCGTCACTGGGCGCGCACCCGCGGGTCGAGGAACCGGTAGGCGAGGTCCGCCAGCAGATTCATGATGATCACACTCGCACTGAAGACGATGAAGGTGCCCTGGAGCAGCGGCAGGTCGGGAATCTTGAGCGCCTCGTAGGTGAGGTCGCCGAGGCCGGGCCAGGAGAAGACCGCCTCGACCGTGACCGCGCCGCTGATCAGCGTGCCGAGGTGCATGAAGATCATGGTCACCGAAGGCAGCAGGGCGTTGGGCAGCGCGTGCCGGCGGCGTACGGCGTCGTCGGTGAGGCCCTTGGCGCGGGCGGTCAGCAGGTAGGGGCTGCCCTTCTCCTCGATGATCGAGGACCGCATGATCGTCACGTACTGGGCGTAGACGACCAGGATCATGGTCAGCGCCGGCAGCACCAGGTGCTTGGCGACGTCCACGTAGTGCGTCATCCCGGTCTGCGGGAGGGTCGGGTCGCTCATGCCGCCGACCGGCAGGAAGCCGTGGATCGGGCCGATCCCGACGCTGCACACCATCAGCAGGATCATGCCCAGCCAGAAGGTCGGCACCGACCACAGGGTGAGCGCGGTGGAGGAGGTGATCCGGTCGAACCGGCTGCCGGACCGCCAGCCGCTGCGCTGGCCGAGCCACAGCCCGAGCAGCACCGAGATGACGAACGACGTGCCCATCAGCAGCAGGGTCGGGCCCAGGCGGTTCATCGCCAGCGACGCCACCGACTGCCGGTACTCCCAGGAGTAGCCGAGCCGCCCGTGCAGCGTGTCGTTGACGAAGTCCAGGAACCGCTGCCACATCGGCTTGTCCAGGCCCAGCTGGACCCGCAGCTGGGCGAGTTGGGCCTGGCTGACCGGGCGGCCGCGGGTCATGGTGCGCACCGGGTCGGACGGCATCACGTTGAACAGCACGAAGCCGATGACCAGGGTGACCGCGAAACTGACCACCGCGGCCGCGAGCTTGCCGACGAGGTAGCCGCCCCACGCCGTCCGCAGCGAGCGCCGCGGCTTCGGGGCGGACAGCGCGGCTTCGAGGGCCGGTTCGGCCACGGCGTCGGGGCTACTCACGGTCGTCGGCCCCCGCCCGGCGCCGGAGGACGACGGCACCCGCGCCGACCACGATCACGGCGGCGGCGATGCCGAGCCCGATGCCCAGACCGCCCGACGACGAGGAGCCGCCGTGCTCCACCGGTGTCGCCTTCAGGTACGTCCAGAAGGAGTTCTGCGCGGGGTAGAAGCCCTGGGCGTCCGGCTTGCCGACCCTCTCACCGGTGACCTTCGAGGAGGAGGCCGTCTTCTGCGTCTGGTTGTAGAGCATCACGTCCACGTCGGCGTCGTAGAGGATCTGCTGCATCTGCCCGACGACCTTCACCCGCTGCGCCGGATCGAACAGGCTCTGCTGGCGTGCCTGCAGCTTGTCGTAGGCGGGATCGCAGAAGAACGAGTCGGTGTTGCCGCCGTTGCCCTGGTCGTTGGGAAGCGTGGCGCAGCTCTGGATGCCGAGGAGGTAGGTCGGGTCGGGGCCGGTGGTCCACGCGTCCATCAGCATGTCCCAGTCGCCCTTGCCCAGGTCGCTGTTGAGCGCGGACATGCTCATCGGCTCCAGCTTCACCTTGATACCGATCGCCTTGAGCCAGCCGGCCAGGTAGGGGGCGATCGACGCGTCGGTGGCGTCGTCGGAGTGGATGCCCAGCCGCAGGTCCAGCGGCTTGCCGGTCTTCGGATCGATCCGGATGCCGTCGGAGCCGCGCTTGTAGCCGGCCTTGTCCAGCAGCTGGTTGGCCTGGGCCGGGTCGTAGCCCTGCCGCTCGCCGGCCGACGGCTTCCACACCCACTGGGACCAGGCCGGCGGCAGGTAGCCCTCCCCGACGGTGCCGTAGCCGTCGACGACCTTCTTGACCAGCGTCTGCTTGTCGATGCTCAGGGCGATCGCGCGGCGCAGCTGCGGGTCGCTCAGCGCCGGGTTCCCGGTGCCGATCGGCTTGCCGCTGCGGGACTTGGCGCCGGGGTTGATCTCCAGCCCGGTCCAGCCGTTGCCGACCGTCTGCGCGGTGTCGACGCCGCTGACGTGCGTCAGCGACTTGAACTCGGTGGAGTTGATGACGCCGCCGGGGATGTAGTCGAGCTGGCCCGACCTCAGCGCCGCGACGGCACTGTCACTGGTCTTGTAGAGCTGCTCTATCAGGTGGTCGTACTTCGGCGCGCCCAGCACGAAGGACTTGTTCGCGTCGAGCGTGGCGTACTGGCCGGTCTTGTAACCGGTGAGCGTCCAGGGGCCGTAGCCGACCACCGGGTAGGAGTCGTTCTTGTAGTCCTTGAGATCGGCGACGTGCGACTTCCAGATGTGCTCCGGCACGATCGGGATGCCCTCGACCGGGATGCTGACGTAGTTCAGGTTGGACTGGGGCTGCTTGGTCTTGATCACCAGCGTGGTGGGGTCGGGCGCGGTCACCGACTGGAAGCCGGACACCAGCGTGCCGTTGGCGGTGCCGGCGATCTCGTCGGTCATGATCAGGTGGAACGTCCAGGCCGCGTCCTCGGCGGTGAGCGGCTGCCCGTCGCTCCACTTCAGGCCGTCGCGGATCTTGAAGGTCCAGGTCAGGTGGTCCGGCGAGACGTTCCAGGACGTGGCGAGGTAGGGGCTCGGCTTGCCGCTCTGGTCGATGGTGGTGAGCGACGGGTAGATGGCGCCGAAGAGGTCGAGCGAGCCGTTGAAGTAGGCCAGGAACGGATTGAGGGTGTCCACCCCCGAGCTGTCCATGGCGACGCTCAGCGTCGTCCCGGACTTGGTGCTCGGGGACGCGGCACCCGCGGAGGTCGTCAGGCCGGCCGGGCCGGCCAGGAGGATGCCGCTGACTGCGGTCACGGCCAGGGCCGCACGCAGTCTGCGGGGTGTGCGCAAAACCATCTCGGGTCTCCGTTGCTGGGGAGGGCAGGGGACGGTGCCGCCTCAGGCGAGTGCTCGGGACCGGTCAGAGGGTGACTGACCGGCACGCCCGCGCTGAAGCCGGGTTTCGTCGGTGCGTACGCGGTCGCCGGCGGCGCCGAACACGTAATGCCGGGGGTCGAGGTCGACGCGGGTGCGGCCGACACGACATCGGACCCGAACTGCCGAGGGATGCGGGCCTCGGCCTTGACCGCCTGGTCGGGCGGGGCGGGCGGACGGGCGTCACGCGCTGCGGGAGCGCCCGCCGCGCCGCCTTCCGTGCCCGGGGTCGCCGGGGATTCCGGGGTCACCGGCACCGCCCGTGCTGCCCGTGCCGCCGGTGTTTCCGGTGCTTCCGGTGCTTCCGGTGCCGGACCTGGTCGGCCGGGAGCGCCGGGTCGTGGCGTCTGCGGCACGCACCCCGGTGTCGGCCGTCGAAAGGACGGGTGGCGCCGAAGCGGCATCCGCTGGCATGGGCAGCACCTCACGTTCGCCTGGAGGTCAAGTGGTTGAAGACTGGCAAGCCCTCGCAGATCGGCAAGGACCCGTGCGCGCTTGCGTCTCTGAGCATCGAAGACTTCGATGCCCGTAGGCCGACGTCATGACCGCGCCGTACCGTCCGCCGAACACGAAGTGGTCCGTGAGCGGCCAGATCTTCAACGCTTCGATGCCGGCGCCGTCCGCGGACCGCACGCTGGGTCCGTCCGTGTCCGCCCCCAGCACACCAGCGAGGAAGCCCATGTCCCTGCCTTCAACTGCCGTACGCAGCCGCCGGATACGTTCCGACACCGGTACGGCCGCCCCGCGCCTCGGCGGTACCGGGCACGGTGCCGCCGGCCGGATCACTCGCGCCGACCGGACGGGCGCCGGTGCCGCAGCCGGGGACGGCTCCGGGGACGGCTTCGCGCCTACCGAGGTGCGGTGAACGTGTCCCACTTCGACCTCCTGGTCCGCGGCGCGGACATCGCGGACGGGACCGGCCGGCCGCTGATCGCCGGGCAGGTCGCCGTCACCGGCGGCCGGGTCCGCGTACTGCCGCCCCGCGCCCCGGCCACCGCCGACCGGGTACTCGACGTACCCGGGCATGTCGTGGCGCCCGGCTTCATCGACGCGCACACGCACTCCGACCTGACCACGCTGGACGGCTCCGGGACCCTGCCGGCGCACGCCGCCGTGCTCCAGGGCGTGACCGTCGAGATCTGCGGCAACTGCGGCGACAGCGCGTTCCCGGCGCCGTACCCGGACTTCGCGGCGTTCGGCCGCGCGCACGCCGCGGCGGGCCGGGCGAACCACCTGGCCGCCCTGGTCGGCCACGGCACGCTGCGCGGCGCCGTGGTGGGTCACGCCGCCCGCGCCGCCACCCCGGACGAACTCGCCGCCATGTGCCGGGTGCTGGACGAGGCGCTCGCCTCGGGCGCGGCCGGCCTGTCGACGGGCCTGATCTACACGCCCGGCTCCTTCGCCGACACCGCCGAGGTGACCGCGCTCGCGGCGGTGGCGGCCCGCCACGGCAAGCCGTACGTGACGCATCTGCGCGACGAGATGTCCCAGGTCGAGGCCGCGCTCGACGAGGCGGTGCGGATCGCCCGCGACAGCGGCGCCGCGCTGCACGTCTCGCACCACAAGACGGCCGGCCGGCACGGCTGGGGCGGCACCGAGCGGACGCTGCCCCACCTGCGCCGGCTCCGCGCCGACGGCATGGACGTGACCTGCGACGTCTACCCCTACACCGCGGGAAGCACCGCGCTCGCGGCCATGCTGCCGCCGTGGGCACACGACGGCGGGCAGGACCGCCTGTTGGAGCGGCTGCGCGACCCCGGACAGCGCGCCCGGATGCGCGCGGCCATCGCGGACGGCGTGGCCGGCTGGGAGAACACCGTCGGCAACGGCGGCTGGGACCGGATCTCGGTGGCCGGCGCCGCGCGGCATCCGGAACTCCAGGGGCGGACGATCGCGGACATCGCCGCCGAGCGCGGTGCCGACGCCGTCGATGTGGTGGCCGAACTGCTGCTGGCCGAAGCGGGCGACGTGACGATCATCAGCCACTCGATGCGGGAGGACGACGTCCGGCGGGTGCTCGCCGTGCCGTTCTCGATGATCGGCTCGGACGGGGTGCCCAAGCCGGGGCTGCCGCATCCGCGCTGGGCCGGGACGTTCGCGAAGGTCCTCGGGCACTACGTACGCGAGTTGGGCCTGCTGACGCTGCCCGAGGCGGTGCACAAGATGACCGGCGCCACCGCGGCCCGGTTCGGCCTGGCCGGACGGGGCGTGCTGCGCGACGGCGGCCACGCCGACCTGGTCGTCTTCGATCCGGCGGCGGTCGCCGACCGTGCCACCTTCGCCGAACCCCTGCTCGCGCCGAGCGGCGTCCGGCTGGTCGTGGTGGCGGGCGCGGTCGTCGTGGAGGACGGCGAGATGACGTCGGCGCGGCCGGGGCAGGTGCTGGCGTGCTGAGCGCCGTCCCACCGGAGTTGCCCGGCACCTTGCCCGGCATCCCGCCCGACGCCCTGCCCAGCACCCTGTCCGTCATGGTCCCCGGCGTCCTGGAGCACCAGCCGCACCGGGTGCGGCCGCTCGCCAGCGTCGGCAAGCTGCTGCTCCTGGCCGAGGTCGCGCGCGGCCTCACCGGCGGCGATCTGGACCCTGGCGAGCCGTTCGACCTGCTCGACGAGGACTACTGCGGCGGCTCCGGACTGCTGACCGCGCTGTCGGCCCGGCGCTGGACCGTCCCCGACCTGGCGCTGCTCACCGCGGCCGTGAGCGACAACACCGCGACCAACGCCCTGATCCGCCGCGTCGGCCTCGACCGGGTCAACCAGGGTGCGGACGCGCTGGGGCTCGTCCGCACCCGGGTCCTCGACCGCATCCGCGAGCCCCGGTCGTCGGCCCACCCGCCGACCTTCGCGGTCGGCACCGCGGCGGAACTGGCCGGGCTCGCGCAGCGGATCGCCGCCGACGAGCCGTGGGCGCGCCTGCTGCTCGGCTGGATGGCCGGGTGCGGCGACCGCAGCATGGTGCCGGCGCTGATCCCGCACGACCCCGAGGACAGCACGGTCCGCGACGTCCCGAGCGCGTCGCTGTGGGTCGCGAACAAGACCGGCACCGACGTCGGGGTCCGCTGCGACGTCGGCGTGGTGCGCGGCGCCCGGCAGGTCTGCTACGCCGTGCTGGGCTCGTGCCGTCCGGGGAGCGAGTTCGAGACGTTGCAGGCCATGCGGACGGTCGGGGCGCGGATCGCCGCGGCCGCGCGCTGACCCTCCGCCCGGGTCCGGCCCGGACGGACCGCGGGCCGATCCCCCCGTCACCGGTCCGGCCCGCACCGGCGGGGCGGGCGGGCGGGGCGGGGTGGGCCGGGCGGGCAGGTCGCCGCGGACCGGCCGATACGGGCCCGCGCCGGTCGGCCGTACGGTCAGCCTGCGCCCGGCGACACGGGCACGCGTCAGCCGGGGCCGTACGGTCGACGCCAGCCAGCCGATTACGGGCCCGCGCCAGCCAGGCCATACGGTCAGCCCGCGCCCGGCGATACAGGCACGCGCCAGCCGGGGCCGTACGGTCGACGCCAGCCGGCCGACACGGGCACGCGTCAGCCGGGGCCGTACGGTCAGCGCGAGCTGGGCCGGCCCTGGCGTCCTGCGGCGAGCAGGTTCGACGCGGCGCTGCCCAGGTAGGCGATGAAGCTGCCCAGCAGCGGGTTCGGGTTCTCCGGGCGCCAGGCGACGCCGATCTTCCGGTGCAGCCGCAGTCCGGACACCCGGGTGGTCTGCACCCCGGTGGTGTCGGTGACGCCGAGGCTCGGCACCAGCGCGATCCCCATGCCGGCCCGCACCAGGCCCACGATCACCTCGTAGTGGTCGCTGCGGCAGCGGATGCGGGGGACGAAGCCCGCCAGCGCGCAGGCCCGCTCCAGCACGGACAGCACCGGCGTACCCGTACCGAACGACGTGATCCACTGCTCTCCGGACAGCTCCTCCAGCCGGACCTGGCTGCGCCGGCCGGCCGGGTGGCCGTCCGGGACCACCAGCAGTTGCGGCTCGTGGAAGAGCTCCTTCACCTCGACGCCCTCCGGCGGCGTCCACGGGTCGAGCGCGTGCTCGAAGATCACCAGCGCGTCGATCGCGCCCTGCTGGACGCTGAGGGCCAGCTCGTGCGGCTGCCCCTCGACCAGGTCCAGCCCGACCGCGGGGTGGCGGCTGGAGAACCGGGACAGCGACTGCGGCAGCAGGTGGTAGCCGGCCGACGCGAAGAAACCGATCCGCAGGTGCCCGGAATCCGCCCGGGACTGGGCCCGCAGATCCTTCTCGGCCGAGTCGAGCAGGGCCAGGACGTCCTGCCCGCGCAGCGACAGCCGTTGCCCGGCCGAGGTGAGCCGCAGGCTCTGCGCGCTGCGCTCGACCAGGCTGACGCCGGCCTCCTTCTCCAGCTGGGCAAGCTGGTGCGACACGGCGGACGGCGACAGCTTCAGCTCGCGGGCCGCCCCGGCGATGCTCCCGGCCCGGTCGACTTCGGCCAGTATGCGCAGTCGGTGCGTGTTCAACATGGCGGCACCCTACGACGCCGCGCCCCGCTCCGGCCAAGGGGGTATGACCGAATTCCGTTTGTCCCCGCGCCCGCGCCATGGTCCGGACCTGGGCTGGGCATCTTGACGAAGCCGGCACCACACGTGTGGCTCCGCTTCAGCCGTTGCACCGTGCCGCAGGAAGTCGGCGGGCAACCGGGCGGCCCCGAGACCGACTTGGACCGGTCCTCCGCACTGTCCCCACGGGGTGCCCAGGACCGCGGGCGCCGACCCCCGACGGGGCCGACCCATGACGGGGCCTGACCACGACGGGGCCGGACCCGCCCGGGCGTCACCGCTTGAGGAACTCCAGCAGGTCGGCGTTGAACTTCTCCTTGTCGCCGGGGACCAGGGCGATGCCGTGCGAGCCGCCCTCGTAGACCTTGAGGGTGGCGTCGGGGATGATCTTCGCGGACTTGCGGCCGGTGGCGTCGATCGGTACGACCTGGTCGTCGTCGCCGTGCACGACCAGGGTGGGGACGTCGAACTTCTTGAGGTCATCGGTGAAGTCGGTGTTCGCGAAGGCGTCGACGCAGGCGACGCCGCCCTGGATGGTCTCCTGCATGGCCATGGACCAGAAGGCGTCCTGGTTGCCCTGGGTGACCTTGTTGCCGGGCCGGTTGGCGCCGAAGAAGCCGACCGCGGTGTCCTTCCAGAACTGCGAGCGCTCCTTGAGGATGCCGGCCTTGATCTGGTCGAAGACCTCCTGCGGCGCGCCCTCGGGGTTGCCGGGGCCCTTGAGCATCAGCGGCGGGATGGCGGACAGCAGGACCGCGGACCTGATCCGGGAGGTGCCGTGCCGGCCGATGTAGCGGGCGAGCTCGCCGCCGCCCATGGAGTGCGCGACCAGGGTGACGTCCTGGAGGTCCAGGCCCGTGATGAGGTCGTCGAGGTCGTCGGCGAAGGTGTCCCAGTCGTAGCCGTCCCAGACCGGGGTGGAGCGGCCGTGACCGCGGCGGTCGTGGGCGATGCCGCGGAACCCGGCGTCGGCCACCGCCTTGAGCTGGTCCTGCCACGCGTCGCCGTTCAGCGGCCAGCCGTGGATGAACACCACGGGCCGTCCGCTGCCCCAGTCCTTGTAGAAGATCTCCACACCGTCGCGGGTAGTGCAGTAAGGCATGATCGCCTCCGATCCGGAGCCGGGCACACCGCTGCCCGGCAATTGGCGGGGCACACGGCCCCCGGGGGAACACGGCACGCTCGCACGCCACTGAGCGGAACCACGGCCGTGCCACCCACCCAAACCCACATCCGCCCCGCGCGACAGCCGAGACCGCCCCCACCAGGGCCACCCGGATGACCCCACCCCCACTTGCCCGCCCGCGCCCCGGACCGGCCAGGGCTTCCCAAGATCGTCCCCCGGCACCACGCACATCGGCGAGACCCCGTAGACCTGGCACCCGGCCCCGCCCTACCGTCCTCCTGACACCAGGAACGATCCCGCGCCCGCGAAGGGGAGCCATGGCACGCCGCGTCTCCCACGCCTTCGCGCACGAGGCGTGACGCATGCTCGGGCAACCGCCCGACCGCGAAGCTTCGGGCGGGCCGTCGGCACGCGTGGGGAGGAACGTGGGGAGGAAGAGGAGAAGGAGATGGCCAATTCCGTCGACGAGATGCTCCGGCAGTTCGACCCGGCCGGTCACCAGAGCCCGCGGCGGTGGGGCCGTCGTCCGCCACCGTAGAGGGCGCCGAGGTGTGAAAGGCACCCACCGCCCCGCACAAAAAAACCGTCCGGGTCGAAGTGGATCTCGACCCGGACGATGATGGGACTTCTACTGGTGTCCGAGGGGGGACTTGAACCCCCACGCCCGATAAAGGGCACTAGCACCTCAAGCTAGCGCGTCTGCCATTCCGCCACCCGGACCGGTGGGCGTCGCCGGACCGGTGGGGTCGCGGTGACGAGTCCACGATACCAAGGAATCGGAGTGCTCCTCACCTGGATTCGGGCCGGTGGGAAGGGGTGGGGCGGGGCGGCCGGTCAGGTCGCGACGCCGAGGGCGTGGTGGACGGTGGCCGGGTCGGTGAGGCAGCTGAGCATGAGGTGGGCGACGTCGGCCCGGGGGACGCTGAAGCCGCCCTTGAGGTTGCGGTCGGTCGCCGTGCGATAGCTGCCCGTGAAGGGCTTGTCGGTGAGGCGGGGCGGGCGCACCACGGTCCAGTCGAGGCCGCTGTCGCGCAGCACGTCCTCCATGACGGCGACGTCGGCGAAGACCTTGCCGAGGAAGAGCTGCCCGAGCGGCGCGGCGACGTAGCGCATGAAGGTGCTGTCGCCCGGGTCGTGCCGGGGCGGGTGCGGGCGGCCCGGCGAGGGCGTGGTGGAGACGGGCGCCGCGCTGACCGCGACGATCCGCCGTACGCCGCTGGTCTGCATCGCCTCCACGATCGCGCGGGTGCCGCTCCCGGTGTGGCCGGCGTCCGCCCGCCCGCGCGGGCCGAACCCGGACAGCACCGCGTCCGCGCCCTTGACGGCGCGTGCCAGCACCTCCGGGTCGGGCGCCGACAGGTCGGCGGTGACCACGTGTACGTCCCGGCCCGCCGCGTCCCGGCCCGCGTGATCGCCCAGCTTGGCGGGGTTGCGGACGACCGCGGTCACCGAGTGGCCGCCGGCCAGCGCCTGCGCCAGCAGTTGCGTGCCGATGCCGCCGGTGGCGGCGAAGATCGCGAGTCTCATGGGTGCTCCCGTGCTCGGGATACGGCCCCGCGGATCGAGGCGCGTCCTACCTATGAGTCGTGCCGCGCGACGGAAATGTGACCGCGCCGCACGCAAGCCGTCCGGGCGGGCCCGATCACGCCTCGCCCGCACCGTCCGGCCGCGGCCGCGCCGCGATCGCCCGGTGGTGGCGGACCACCTCGTCGATGATGAAGTTGAGGAACTTCTCCGCGAACGCGGGGTCGAGCCGGGCGTCGGCGGCGAGCCTCCGCAGCCGGGCGATCTGGTCGGCCTCGCGCGCCGGGTCGGCCGGCGGCAGATCGTGCGCCGCCTTCAACTCCCCCACTTCCTGAGTGCACTTGAAGCGCTCGGCGAGCAAGTGGACGAGGGCCGCGTCAAGGTTGTCGATACTGCCGCGCAAGGTGCGCAACTTCGCGAGGGCGCGCTCGTTGTCGCCCAGGGTGTGCTCGGCGGCCGACGTCGGCTGGTCTGTCATCTCGGTCTGCCATCCTGGGGAAGTCCGTGGTGGTCCGCTTTCCTGCCTGGCACACCCTATGACACGGTGCCCGGGCGGCGGGGGCACCGTGGAGGGAACCACCCGACCGTGAGCTGACGACGAGAACCGACAAGAACCGACGAGACCACCAGGGCAGGTACGGCATGGGACGGGTCACCGAGCGGCGCCGCGTACTGCGGATCAGGGACGGCGTGGTCGGGCACCGCGCGGACACGCTGGTCGCCGAGGAGCCACTGGAGATCCGGCTGAACGGCCGGCCGCTGGCGATCACCATGCGCACCCCGGGCGACGACTTCGCGCTGGCGGTCGGCTTCCTGGTCAGCGAAGGGGTGCTGGCCGCGGCGGACGAAGTGGCCAATGTCGTGTACTGCGCGGGCGCCACCTCCGACGGCGGGAACACGTACAACGTGGTGGACGTGACCCTCTCCCCCGGCGTCCCGCTCCCCGACATCGCCCTGGAGCGGAACGTGTACACCTCGTCGTCCTGCGGCCTGTGCGGGAAGGCGAGCCTGGACGCGGTGCGCACCGCGACGCGCATGCCGCCGGTCGACCCCGAACTGCCGCTGCTGACACCGGAGTTGCTCAGCGCGCTGCCGGACCGGTTGCGCGCGGCGCAGGCGGTGTTCGACCGTACCGGCGGCCTGCACGCGGCAGCGCTGTTCGACGGCGACGGCCGGCTGCTCGACGTCCGCGAGGACGTCGGACGGCACAACGCGGTGGACAAGCTGGTCGGCCGGGCACTGCGGGAGGGGCTTCTGCCGCTGGCCGGGCGGGTGTTGATGGTGTCGGGCCGGGCCTCCTTCGAGCTGGTGCAGAAGGCGGTGATGGCCGGAATCCCCGTGCTGGCCGCGGTGTCGGCGCCGTCCTCGCTCGCGGTGGACCTCGCCGCGGAGTCGGGGCTCACCCTCGTCGGGTTCCTGCGCGGCACTTCGATGAACGTCTACGCGGGGGAAAACCGTTTCGCACTGGAGTCCGAGCAGGCACACTGAGCACCGTGCCCGCGGCCGTCCCGGCCGCGCGCACCGCCCCCGCCGTACGCACAGTCCTCGCTGCGCGCACCGCCCCCGCCGTACGCACCGCCCCGCCGCGCACCCCGTCTCCGCCGTACGCACCGGGGCGGCCCACACCGAGACCGGGAGCCCGCCGTGTTCGCGCTCAGCGCCGTACTGACCGCACTTCTGCTGCTCGAAGTGGTGCCCTCCGCGCTCGCCGCACTCGCCCGCTACGGCCCGGGCGTGGAGCGCCTCGACAGCCTCACCCGGCTGGGGCTGCGCGAAGGCCGGCACCGCTGGGTGCCGCCGGCCGCCGGCCTGCTCCACACCGCCTGCGCCGTCCTGCTCCTGATCGGCATCTGGCACCCCGGCTACGGCGTCCTCGGCGCCGCGCTCGAAGTCCTCTACTTCGGCTGGGTCCTCGCCCGCCAGCTCGCCGCCGGTGACCGCGGCCGGCCGCTCTTCGCCTACGCGCTCTTCATCGGCTGGTCCGCGCTGGTCCTGCTGGTCGCGGCGCTGCGCCACTGAACGGTCCCGCGCCGCTGAACGGCGCCGGGCCGCCGAACGGTGCCGGGCGGCTGAACGGACCGCGCACACCGGCGAGGCCCGTCCACCCGCCCGCCGGTCCACCCGCCGGTCCACCCGGGCGCCGTGAAGGGAGAGGCCCCCGGTCAGCGGCCCACCGAACCGTCGTACAACTCGCGCAGGATGTCCGCATGCCCGGCGTGCCGCCCGGTCTCCTCGATCATGTGCACCAGCACCCACCGCATCGACGGCGGAGCCGTCTCCCGCAGCGAGCGCGCACCGGGCCGCTCCAGGTCCGCGCAGCCGAGCACGACCGCGTCGGCCCGGCGCACCGCCTCGCGGTACGCCGCCGCGGCCGCCTCGACGGTGTCGCCGTCGTCCACGGCCGGTTCGTCGTCCAAGGGCTCGCTCCCCTGCCCCGCGTACGCCCACTCGAACCAGTTCAGCTCGACGGCGGCCAAGTGCCGCAGCAGCCCGATCAGGCTGGTGCCGGACGGGACCGCGGGGGTGCGTGCCGCGATGTCGGGGACGCCCTCGGCCTTGCGGATCAGCGCCTCGCGCAGGTACCCGAGGAACGTCAGCAGGGTGGTCCGCTCATCGGCGTGCGCCTCCGGCGGACGCAGGTCACCGCGCGGGTCGGGGCGGTCCTCGGCCGACGGCGAACTACCCGTTTCCCGCGGGGAGTCCGGGGGCCGAGGGGAGCCCGGAGCCGGGCGGGAGTCCCGGTCCTGCCGGGAGTTCGGGCCCTGGGCGGAGTTCGGTGTCTCCTCGATCATCGGGCAACCCTAGCCGCGGCTCCCCCTGCCGCGCCCACCGTTTTGCGATCACCGCGCACACCATGAGCTGCATCTGGTGGAAGAGCATCAGCGGCAGCACCGCGAGCCCGGCCCCCGCGCCGAACAGCACCGAGGCCATCGGCAGCCCCGAGGCCAGGCTCTTCTTGGAGCCGGCGAACACGATGGTGATCCGGTCGGCGCGACCGAAGCCGAGCGCGCGGGCGCCGTAGGCGGTGGCCGACAGCATCAGGGCGAGCAGCGCGGCCTCGGCCACGACGAGTTCCAGCAGCCGCGGCACGGCCACCTGGTGCCAGATCCCCTCCGCCATGCCCTCGCTGAACGCGGTGTAGACGACGAGCAGGATCGAGCCGCGGTCGACGTACCCGAGCACCTTGCGGTACCGCGCGAGCAGCGGCGCGGTCCAGCGGCGCAGCAACTGCCCGGCGAGGAAGGGCGCGAGCAACTGGAGCGCGATGCCGGTGACGGCGTGCCCGCTGATGCCGGCGCTGCCCCCGACCAGCAGGGCGGCCAGCAGCGGGGTGAGCACGATCCCGGCGAGGCTGGAGAAGGAGCCGGCGCAGATCGCGGCGGCCACGTTGCCGCGGGCGATCGAGGTGAAGGCGATCGAGGACTGGATGGTGGACGGCAGCACGCACAGGAACAGGAAGCCTGGGTAGAGCTTCGGCGAGATGACGTACGGGACCAGGCCGTGGGCGGCCAGCCCGAGCAGCGGGAACATCACGAACGTCGCGGCGAGCACGGTCAGGTGCAGCCGCCAGTGCCGCAGTCCGGCCAGCGCCTCCCCGGTGGACAGCCGGCTGCCGTAGAGGAAGAAGAGCAGCCCGAC
Organism: Streptomyces sp. NPDC088194; assembly: GCF_040702025.1. Taxonomy (NCBI): domain Bacteria; kingdom Bacillati; phylum Actinomycetota; class Actinomycetes; order Kitasatosporales; family Streptomycetaceae; genus Streptomyces; species Streptomyces sp. NPDC088194. Next base: position 73,550 of record NZ_JBFBIV010000008.1, read on the forward strand.
GGCGGCGTCGGAGGCACCGCTCGCCACGTGGGCCCCGCTCCCGGTGGCCGGCAGCAGCGCGGCGAGCAGGACGGTGCAGAGCAGCGCGGCGATGTACGGGTCGACGGGCAGCCGCTTGAGGAGCCTGCCGACGGCGCCCACGGGCCGCCCGCGGGTGGGTCCGCCGGCCCCGGTCCCACCGGAACCGGCGGACGCCGAACCGGGGGCCGCAGCGGCAGCGGCACCGGCGGACGCGGAACCGGTCGGCCCGGGACCACCGGGCACGGGATCAGCGGTACGTCCCGGCGCGGCATCGGCGGGCACGGCGTCGTCGCTCTCGAGAGGGGTGGGCACGATCCCAGCCTGCCGGTTCGTCCGGTGATCGGGAACCCCGCTCACCGCTCTGACTGTCATCACGAATCGCGATGAGCGGCTATGCTGGCTGCCGTGTTCGAACCGGTGCAACTGCGTACGTTCCTGGCCGTCGCCCAGACGCTGAGCTTCACGCAGGCCGCCAAGCGGCTCGACCTGCGGCAGTCCACCGTCAGCCAGCACGTGCGGCGGCTGGAGGAGGCCGCGGGCTGCCGGCTGTTCCACCGGGACACGCACGGCGTGGACCTCACGGAGGACGGCGAGGCGATGCTCGGCTTCGCCCGCACCATCCTGGCGGCCAACGAGCGGGCGGCCGGCTTCTTCACCGGCACCCGGCTGCGCGGGCGGCTGCGGTTCGGGGTCTCCGAGGACTTCGTGCTGACCCGGCTGCCGGAGATCCTGGCCGCCTTCCGGCACGAACATCCCGAAGTGGACCTGGAGCTGACCGTCGAACTGTCCGGCATCCTGCACCGGATGCTCGACGCGGGGCAGCTGGACCTGTGCCTCGCCAAGCGGCCGGGTCCCGGCGGCCCGGGGCAACTGGTCTTCCAGGACACCCTGGTGTGGATCGGCAGCGAGCGGCTGCGGCTGGACCCGCACCGGCCGGTGCCGCTGATCGCGTTCCCGCCGCCCGGCATCACCCGCGCCCGCGCGCTGGAAGTGCTGGAACGGCACGGCCGCGCCTGGCGGGTCGCCTGCACCAGTGCCTCCCTGAGCGGCCTGGTCGCGGCCGCCCGGGCCGGTCTGGGCGTGATGGCCCACGCCCAGTCGCTGGTGCCCGCCGGGCTGGTGCGGCTGCCGCCGCGTACCGCCGGACTGCCGGAACTGGGCGGCGTGGACTTCGTCCTGCTGCACGGCCGCGCGCCCCGCAGCGACCACCCGCGGACCACCGCCCAGGAGGCGGCCGCCGCGCTGTCCCAGGCGCTGCTCGCGGCCGGCGACACCCTCCACCGCCCGCTGCCCTGACCCTGACCCGAGGCGCGGGCACGAGCACGAGCACGAGCACCGGCAACGGCACAGGCGCGGGCGGACACCCGCCAGTGACGTGAAAACGCTGGCCAGGCCGCGCCCCGGCGACCCGCGGGTGGAGCGACCGTGGTCGATCCGGGCAGATTTGGTGGAGATCCGTACCGTGTGTCATCGCCGTGATCGGGCCATTCCTGGCCCAGCGGCCCTACTACGTCCGGTAACAGGCGGATGAACTGCATGAACGCCGGCGGAGTGGGTACTCGCTCACCTCTCCCGCGGGTGGCGGGGATCGGGTAGCTTACGGGCTCGCAGAGGCCCCCTAGGAGAACACCAGTTGCGTCAGTTCACTGTCCCCCCACTGGTCACGACACCACAGGCGGGAGGGCTGGCCGATGCCGTCTACGGCAACGGCCAGGACCACCCGGACCAGGTGGTGCTCGGGCGCGCGGACGGACAGGGCGGATGGCGGGACGTGACGGCCGCCGAGTTCCGCGACGAGGTGCTCGCCGTGGCCAAGGGGCTGCTCGCGGAGGGCATACGGTTCGGCGACCGCGTCGCGATCATGTCCAGGACCCGCTACGAGTGGACCCTCTTCGACTTCGCGCTGTGGTCGATCGGCGCCCAGCCGGTCCCGGTGTACCCGACCTCCTCCTCCGAGCAGGTGCGCTGGATGCTGCACGACTCGGAGGCCGTCGCGGCGATCGTGGAGCACGCCGACCACGCGATGACGATCGGCGCCGCCGTCGACGAACTGCCCCAACTGACCAGGCTGTGGCAGCTCGACACCGACTGCGTGGCCGAACTGAGCCAGGCCGGACGTCACTTGGGCGACGAGGTGGTGGAGCGGCACCGGCTCGCGGTCACCCCGGACGCGGTCGCCACGATCATCTACACCTCGGGGACGGTCGGCCGTCCCAAGGGCTGCGTGATCACGCACGCCAACTTCATGGCCGAGACCGACAACGTGGTGGCCCGCTGGGAGCCGGTCTTCGCCAGCAAGCCGGGCGAGGAGCCGTCCACCCTGCTGTTCCTGCCGCTCGCCCACGTCTTCGGGCGCATGGTGGAGGTCGGCTGCATCAGGCACCGGGTCAAGCTCGGGCACCAGCCGAGCATGGCCGCCGCCGACCTCATCCCGGACCTGGCCGCCTTCCGGCCGACGTTCGTGCTCGCGGTGCCGTACGTCTTCGAGAAGGTCTTCCAGGGCGCCCGCCGCAAGGCCGAGGCGAGCGGGCGGCTCGGGCCGTTCGAGAAGGCCGTCGACATCGCGGTGCGGTACGCGGAGGCCGCGGAGGCCAAGGCGTTCGGCACCGGCCCGGGCCCCAGCGCGGGCCTGCGCATGCAGCACCAGCTCTACGACAAGCTGGTCTACAGCAAGGTCCGCGCCGCCCTCGGCGGCCGGGTGCGGCACGGCATCTCCGGCGGCTCGGCGATGGAACGGCAGCTCGGCCTGTTCTTCGCCGGCGCCGGGGTGACCATCTTCGAGGGCTACGGACTGACCGAGACCACCGCCGCGGCCACCGCGAACCCGCCCGAGCAGACCCGGTTCGGCACGGTCGGGCTGCCTGTGCCCGGCACCACCGTGCTGATCGCCGACGACGGCGAGATCTGGCTCGGTGGCGGGCAGGTCTTCGCGGGCTACCTGAACGACGAGAAGGGCACCGCCGAGGTGCTGCGGGACGGCTGGCTGGCCACCGGCGACATCGGCTCCCTCGACGAGGACGGCTATCTGACCATCACCGGCCGGAAGAAGGAGATCCTGGTCACCAGCGGCGGCAAGAGCGTGTCGCCGACCCCGCTGGAGGACCGGGTGCGGGCCCATCCGCTGGTCGCCCAGTGCGTGGCGGTCGGCAACAACCGCCCCTATGTCGCCGCGTTGGTGACCATCGACCCCGACGCGGTCGAGCACTGGCTGCAGATGCGCGGCAAGCCGCTGATGCCGCTCGGCCGGCTGGTGCGCGACCCGGACCTGGAAGCGGAGATCCGGCGGGCCGTCGTCGCGGCCAACACCCTTGTCTCACAGGCCGAGTCGATCCGCACCTTCCGCATCCTGGGCGGGCAGTTCTCCGAGGAGCGCGGCACCCTGACGCCGTCGATGAAACTGAAGCGGCGGGCGATCGAGACGGCGTACGCGACGGAGATCGAAGCGCTGTACCGGGGTTGACGGCCTGCCGGCCGGTATACGAACCAGCCCGCCGGCAGGGGGAGTTCGGGACGGGTACGGGTACGGGTACGGGTACGAATACGGCTACCGGCGCCACGCGTCACCCTCACGCGTCACGCGTCACACGTCACGCGATTCAGGCACCCGGCGCGCGGTCCTGGCCGGGCAACCCGCCCTGCTCGTGGAGTTGACGGGTGGCGGCGCTGAACTCGGCCTGCCAGGTGGACGTCTCGTGCTCGACCTGCCCGCGCACGGCCGCGGTGAGCCGTACGATCAGGGCCAACTGCCGCTCGACCTCGGCGGGTTCGACCGGCGTGTCCGGCGCGGCGGGGGCGGTGGGCCCGGCCCTCAGCACGTCGGCGGCCCACTCCAGCCGGACCTCGCCGAGTTCGAAGCGCAGCGCGTGCGCGACGGTGATGTCCCGCATCCAACTCGCGGACAGCCCGAAGAAGTGGTCGAAGCCCTTGCAGCCGGCCGCGGCCGCGAGCAGGACGTATCCCCAGCCCTGGCCGGGGGAGCCGGTGGCGGCGGCGCCGAGCGGGATCGCGGTGCCGGCCACCGCGAAGACGATCGCCAGGCCCTGGAGCAGCCGCGACGCGGTCCGCTTGCTCCGCTTGTCGCGCAGGTACCAGTCGATGGCGTCCTCGGCGCCCTGCTCCGCCCATGCGCGCAGGTCGGCGAGGGCCCGGCGCTGGGCGGCCGGAGTGTCGGCCGCGACGGCGGGAAACGGCCGCAGCACCAGGTCCCGGCGGCCCCACCCGCGCGGTCCGGCCGCCACGCCACCTTCCGTGCCCGCCATGGTCACCGCTCCCCTCCCGCCGCACCCCCGTGCGGGTCCCGGCCGTGAGGGTACCGGCCCGCAGCGCCCGGGCGCAGGCGGGACGAAGGAAGCGTGCGGGAGGAGCGGGGACGAAGGCGGCGCGGCGGCGTGAGCACGATGGCGTGAGCGCGACGGCAGGGGGGCACCGAGGGGGCCGTCCGACCCACGCACCCCAGCACACACGCCCGTTGCACAGCGCCCGGTTTGTAACCGGAGCGCAAGACGCGGGGTGGACCGCCGTTCATCCGGCGCCCGTAGATTCGTCGACATGCTGGACTACGACGTGGAGGCGGCGCGCTACGACGCCACCCGCGGGGGCGTCCCACGTGCGGGCTCGGCGGCCCGGGCGGTGCTCGCCCTGGTCCCGGAGCAGGCCCGCACCATGCTGGACGTGGGGTGCGGCACCGGGCTGGTGACCGAGCGGTTGCTGCGGCCGGGGCTGCGGGTGTTCGGGGTGGACGCGTCGACGGGGATGACCCGGCTCGCGGCCGAACGGCTGTGCAGCGGGCTGGTGTTGGGTGACTGCCGCAGACTGCCGTTCGCCGACGGCTGTCTGGACGCGGTGAGCGCGGTGTGGCTGCTGCACCTGCTGCCGGACGCGGCCGCGGTGGTCGCCGAGTGTGCGCGGGTGCTGCGGCCGGGCGGGGTGTTCGTGGCCACCGTCGACAAGGACGCGGGGCACGACATGGACAGCGACGTCAGCCGGCTCCTGGCGCCCTTCCGGATCACCCCCGCCCATGACACGGCGCTGCGGGTGCAAACGGTGGGCGCCGAGCACGGGTTGCGCCGCTCGGGCGAGGCCCGCTTCACCGGGCACGGCCAGGGGATGTCCCCCGCGCGGGCCGCGGGGAAGGTGGCGCGCGGCGGCTTCGCGTCGACGCTCGCCCTGGACCCGGAGCAGTCCGGGGCGCTGGTCCGGCGGCTGTCGCTGCTGCCGGACCCCGAAGTGCCGCGCGCCGACCCGGTGTACCGGCTGCTGGCGCTGCGCAAGGAGGAGTGAGCCGGGGGCCGTTCGAGCCGGCCCCTCCCGCTCCCCCTTCTGCCCCGGCCCGCTCGCGCGTCTCCTCCGCGCCGGCCCGGTGGAACGTCTCCTCCGCGCCGGCCCGGTGGAACGTCTCCTCCGCGCCGGCCCGGTGGAGTGTCTCCCGCGTGCCGGTCAGTGCGACGACTCGCCGTCCTCGGCGTCGGGCGCCCCGCCGGCCGACGCCTCCGCCGCCTTGTTCGCCTCGACGATCCTGGCGAGTTCCGCGAGCAGCCATCGCTCGGCTGCTTCGTGGCTGACCCCGAGCGCGGTCAACGCCCGCGCGGAGGGGGCCTGTTCGTCGCTGAGCACGCCGAGCAGGATGTGCTCGGTGCCGATGTAGTTGTGGCCGAGCCGCAGCGCCTCGCGCAGCACCAGTTGCAGCGTGCGCTTGGTGGCCGCGCCCACCGGGACATGGCCCATGAGCGGCTGTTCCTCGGTACCCGGAGTGGCGACCGCGCCGCGGATCGCCGCCGGGGTGGTGCCGAGTTCGGCGAACGCGCGGACGGCGAGGGTGTCGGCCTGGTCGAGCAGCCCGAGCACGAGGTGTTCGGGTTCGACCGATGAGTGCCTGGCCATGCGGGCCTCCTTCTCGGCGTCCGCGACGGCCTTGCGGGCCCGCGGGGTGAAGCGGGAGAAGGGCGCCTCGGCGCCCAGGAACTCCAGGTCCGCCGGGGCCTTGGGCACGAACCGCTTCTGCGCGGCCTGCTTGCTGACGCCCATGTGCTGGCCGATGTCGGTCCACGACGCGCCCGCGCGGCGGGCCTGGTCCACGAAGTGGCCGATCAGGTGGTCCGCGACGTCGCCGAGGTGCCCGGCGACGCCCACGGCGTGCTCCAGGTCCTGGAGTGGATCGGCGCCGGGGTGCTGCTGCTTGACGTAGTCGATGAGGTCGTCGAGTCGTACGGGCTGCTGTCCAGTCATGCGTCAACCATAGGTTGACGATCCATGATCGTCAACCACGGGTTGACGATTGAGTCTTTATTGACCGATCGTTCTCGATGAGACTAGGGTCGTCGTCATGGCGAGGACCAAGGAATTCGACCCGGCCGCCGTACTCGACCGCGCCCTGGACCTGTTCTGGCGGCGCGGCTACGAGGCCACCTCCATGGCCGACCTGGTCGAGGCGCTCGGCATCGCGCGGGCGAGCATCTACGCCACGTTCGGCAGCAAGCACGACCTGTACCTGGCCGCGCTCGCCCGCTACCAGCGCGCCCGCGACGACCAGGTGCTCGAAGCGCTCTCCCGGCCCGGCCCCGCGCTGCCCGCCGTGCGCGCCCTCGTCACCGACTTCGCCGAGCAGGCCGCCGGCGACGACCTGCGGCGCGGCTGCTTCGTCACCAACACCGCGGTGGAGCTCGCGCCCCACGACACGGCGGCCGCGCGACGGGTGGAGGTGAGCTGGGACGCGCTGGAGACGGCCCTGACCTCCGCGCTGCTACGGGCGCGCGCCGACGGCGAGTTGGCGGCCGGACGCGACCCGCGCGGGCTGGCCCGGATGCTGCTGGTGCTCCTCCAGGGCATCCGCGTGGTGGGCAAGGCCGGGGGCGACGCGGAGCGGGCACGGGACGCTGCGGCCCAGGCGCTCACCCTGCTGGACTGAGCGGCCGGGCGCCGGATCGTACCGGCCCGGGCCCGCCGCGCACCACTTCCGGACCCTTGGTCCACACCCTTGCTTCGAGCCCTTGCTGAGAGCCCTTGCGGGCCTTTTCGAGAACGATCGTTCCAGCCAATAAACCATGTGGGAGGGACCCGTCATGACCGCGGAGTCCAGGATCTTCGACGGCCGGGCGGTGCTGGTCACCGGTGGCGGCACCGGAATCGGCCGGGCCGTCGCGCGCGCCTTCGCCCGCCACGGCGCCCGGGTGGCCGTCGCGGGCCGCACCGAGCGCACCCTGAAGGAGACCGTCGCGCTCATCGAGGCCGACGGCGGCGAGGCGGCCGCCCTCACCGCGGACGTCACCAGCGCGGCGGAGGTGAGCGCGCTGGTCGCCGGCACCGTGCGGCGCTTCGGCGGGCTCGACGTCGCGGTCAACAACGTCGGTGTCTTCCCGCCGCCCGCGGCCGTCGCCGACATCACCGAGGAGCAGTGGCACCACGCGCTGGACACGAACCTCACCGGGATCTGGCTGTCGATGAAGTACGAGATCGCCCACATGCGGGAGCACGGCGGGGGCGCCGTGGTCAACATCGCCTCGAACATCGGGGCGCACCGCCGCGCGCCCGGCCTTGGCGCCTACGCCGCGAGCAAGGCCGCGGTGAGCGTGCTCACCAGGACCGCGGCGCTGGACCACATCCGCGACGGCATACGGATCAACGCGGTCAGCCCCGGGCCCGTGGACACCCCGATGTCCAGCCGGCCCGGCGAGACGCCCGAGCAGAAGGCGGCCCGACTGCGCGACGAGCTGCCGCTCGGCCGCGCGTCCTCCCCCGAGGAGATCGCCGCCGCCGTGCTGCACCTGGCCTCCCCCGCGGCGGCGTCCACCGTCGGCGCCGACCTGGTGCTGGACGGAGCCGCGACGGCGTAGCCGGCGGATGCCGCGCGGCCAGGGAACCGCGCGGCCCGCTCCTGGCGGTGGGCGCCACCCCGCCCGGGCCTACCCGTTGCCGCCGTTGGCCTCGATCATCCGGCCGCCGACCGGGTCGGCGGGGCGGCAGGCGGCGGCCTGGCCGGGCACCGGCGCGGGCACCGGCGGCGCTCCCCCGGTCCCCGGGGAACGCGCGGGCGGGGCGGCCTGGGCAGGCAGCCCCGGGGCGTCCGGCGCGGCGGCGAGCCAGCCGTGGAAGAGGTGGTGCAGGGCCTCCGCGCCGACCAACGGCCCTGCGGGCAGCGGAAGTTCGACCGGGTGGAGCAGGAACGGGTGGGTCTGCGGGCCGCCGAGGCCGCCGTGCGAGCCGGCCTGCTCCTCGAAGGCGTGCACCGTGCCCTTCCGCTGGTCGCACGCGGAGTTGACCATCAGGTCGGCGGTGTGCGGGAAGGCGTCCGCGCGCAGCACGGCCGCGGCGGCACCCGGCCCGAACGGCGCCAGCGGGTCGGTCCCGGTCACCCGCCCGGTGGCCAGCTCGTGCGAGCCGTCACGGCCGAGGACGACCGGGCCGCGCGCGGCGCTGCGCACCAGGACGAAGCCGATCCCGGGGTGCCCGGTGAGCGTCGGCAGCAGGTCGGGGCAGCGCCGCTCCAGCTCCTCCAGCGTGGCCCGGCCGGCGATGTCGGGGAAGGCGACCAGTCCGAGGTTCCCCGAGGCGAGCACCACCGGCTCGGACGGCGGCCCGTCGCACTCCGCCTCCTCCGCCCGCCTGCCGCGCTCCGGGCGCCGCAGCGCGGTCCGCGCCGCCGTACGCGCCTCCGCGCCGCCGCCCCGCCGCGCGCCGCGCCGCCCACCCGCCGCGGCGCTGTCCACGAGGCCGCACCCGGCGCGTACCAGCGCGCGCAGGCCCGTTCCGTACGCACCCGCGAAGGTCTCCCCCGCGCTCTGGCCGTGATCGGAGAGCAGCACGATCCGGTACGGGCGCGGGGCGTAGCGGGAGGAGTCGGCGATCAGCCGGACCGAGCGGTCGAGCCGGGCCAGCACCTTGCGGGCGTCGCGGCTGCGCGGCCCGGAGTGGTGGGCGACCTCGTCGTAGGCGACCAGGTCGGCGTAGACCGCGGTGCGCCCGGCGAGCATGTCGCCGATGACGGCCGCGACCGCCACGTCGCGCTCGACGACCGTCGCGAACGCCCGCAACAGCGGGTAGAGGCCGCCGCGCTTGATCCGCGGCCGGTCGCGCCGCAGCCGGGCCGCGGTGGACTCGCCTATCTCCCGGCCGACTTCGGCGGCGAACGACCAGGCGGTGCGCACGGCGTTCGCCGGGTCGGAGAAGTAGGCGAAGTAACCGGACCGGGACCGGGTGAACTTCGCCCGCTGCGCCGCCACTGACATCACCAGCGCGGACTGCTCGGCGCCGCCGGTGAAGAGGTTGCCGCGGCTGGCCCCGTCGTCGGCGAGCAGCCCGCCGCAGCCGGTGCGCCGCACCGCCCGCCGCTCCAACTCCGCAGCGCTGGATGGGCGGTTGCAGACCATCACCTGCCCGGTCTCCTTCTCGTACCAGCGGAAGGCGGGGACGTCGTGGTTGCTGCCGTGCAGGATCGCGAGCTGGCTGGCGCCGGTCTGGCTGCTCCAGTCCGTACGCCAGGGGGCGAGCCGGTGGGTGCCGCCGAGCCAGGAGGCGACGGTGGGCATCGCGGGCGGGGTGGAGGTGAGCGCGTCGCGCAGCACGTCGTGGCCGACGCCGTCGAGTTGGAGGAAGACGGTGCCCGGGGTGGTGGGCAGCGGCGGGTCGCCGGCGTGCCGACGCCCGCGGCCGGCCAGCCGGGCCAGCCGGCGCCCGTAGGCGGCGTCGTCGCGTACGGCGAGCGCGGTGCTGGTCGTCGAGGACGCGGCGGACATGACGGCGGCGATCACCACGGCGGTGGCCGGTGTGACCTCGCCGCGGCCGTGCGGGGTCAGGCTCAAGGCGACCAGCAGCAGCGAGCCGTTGAGGAAGAAGACCAGCGCGCCCAGCACCAGCGCGGGCACCAGCAGCAGCGCGCGGACCAGCAGCGGCCACACCAGCGCGCTGAGCACGCCGAACGCGCCCGCCCCGAGCCCCGCGGTGACCGCGATCTGGGTGGGACTGTCCCCGCCGGGCGACTCCAGCCGGAAGTCGGGCAGCACCGCGGCCAGTACGGCGAGCGTCGCGGAGGCGACCACCCACACCGCGAGAACGCGGCCGACGGTCCGCACGGCGCTGCGCCTCGCGGCCCGTCTCCGACTCTCTCCCGGCTGAGGCACCTCTCCAGACTGCCATATCCGCAGGTCTGCTCAGGTCCGACGGGTGATCGGCGGCGGAACAGGGCATACGCTCAAGGTCGGCGGCCGAACGGCGGCGCGAGCAGCCGGGCCCGCCGGGTCCGACCGGCCGGATCGGGCGGTCGTCAGGAGTGGCCGGGAAGGGCGTGGCGGCGTGGTGGTGGAGATCACGTGGTGGGGGCACGCCACGGTGACCGTGCAGGACTCGGGCGTACGGGTGCTCACCGACCCGCTGTTCGTACGGCGGTTGGCGCACCTGCGCAGGCGGCGCGGCGCGCTGCCCACCCCGCAGGCCGCCCGGGCGGACGTGGTGCTGGTCTCGCACCTGCACGCCGATCATCTGCACGTCGGTTCGCTGGCGCGGCTCGCGCCGGGCACCACCGTGCTGCTGCCGCGCGGCGCGCAGGACGCGGTGCCGGCGCTGCGGCGGGTACGGGACCGGCTGCGGCTGGTCGAGGTCGCCGCGGGGGACGTGGTGGAGTTCGGCGAGCTGGCGGTGCGGGCGGTGCCGGCCGCGCACGACGGGCGGCGGCTGCCGTACGGGCCGCAGCGGGCCGCGCCGCTCGGGTACGTACTGGCGGGCGAGGCGCGGACGTACTTCGCCGGGGACACCGGGCTCTTCGACGGGATGGCCGAGGCGGTCGGGCCGTGCGACATCGCGCTGCTGCCGGTGGGGGGTTGGGGTCCGTTCCTGGGGCCCGGGCACCTCAACGCCGAGCGGGCGGCGCGGGCGCTGGCCGAACTGGCGCCCAAGGCGGCGGTGCCGGTGCACTACGGCACGTACTGGCCGATCGGGATGGAGGCGGTCCGGCCGCACGAGTTCCACACGCCGGGCCGGGAGTTCGAACGGTTCGCCGCCGAACTGGCCCCGGGCGTGGCGGTGCACCGTCCGGCGCACGGGCACAGCGTGCGGGTCACCGACGTGGGCCGGGCCGGAAAGGGGAGCGGCGGGTGATCGGCTTCCTGGCCGCGGCGGCGGCGCACTCCGCCACGCACCCGGCGGCGTCGCAGGGCACCCAGTCGGCGATCGGCTATCCGTCGCTGTTCTTCCTGGTGGTGCTCGGCTCGCTGGTGCCGGTGATACCGACCGGCGCGCTGGTGTCCGGGGCGGCGGTGGTCGCGTTCCACCAGACCGAGCCGGTCGCGCTGGCCTTCGTCTTCGCGGTGGCGTCGGTGGCGGCGTTCATCGGCGACGTGGCGCTGTACTGGCTGGGGCTGCGCGGGGTGCGCTCGCGGAACGGCTCGCGCTGGCTGCACCGGCTCCAGGAGCGTTCGGAACAGGGCACGTTGGAGCGGGCGGAGCGGCAACTGGACCGGCACGGGGCGGCGGTGCTGGTGCTGTCCCGGCTGGTGCCGGCCGGCCGCATCCCGGTGATGGTGGCGTGCCTTCTGGCGGAGATGCCGATGCGGCGCTTCGTACGCGGCGACGTTCCCGCGTGCCTGGCGTGGGCGGCGGCGTACCAGCTCATCGGGATACTCGGCGGGTCGCTCTTCGACAAGCCGTGGCAGGGGGTGGCGCTGGCGGTGGCGCTGACCCTCGTGATCGCGGTGGGGCCCGCGATCAGCGGGCGGGTGCGGAAGGTGCGGCAGGCCCGCGGGGAACGCGGAGCACACGGGGACGGGCCGGAGCAGCCGCGTACGGCGCCGTGACGGCGGGGGGTGCAGGAGTGTTCGGGGAGTGCGGGGTGTTCGGGGGCTCCGGGGTGTTCCGGGCGCCGGTAAGAGGGAGTGGCCGGTAAGGGGTGGTCGCCCAGGTACGCGGTCCTTACCGGGTGCGGTGCGCGCTCACGCCACCAGCACCCGTGACGCGCCGATCGGCAGGTCCCACAGCGCGTCGCGCGGCAACCCCGCGGCCCTCCACGCCGCGCGCAGCCGGATGAGCGGTTCCAGCGGCGGCTCGCCGGAGAGCAGGAACGTCGCCCAGTGCATCGGCGCCATCGCGGCCGCGCCGAGGTCGAGATACGCCTGCACCGCCTCCTCGGGATCGGTGTGCACCGGCCGCAGCATCCAGCGGGGCGTGTACGCGCCGATGGGGAGCAGCGCGAGGTCGATGCCGGGGTGTACCCGGGCGATCTCGGCGAAGTAGGCGCCGTAGCCGGTGTCCCCGGCGAAGTAGACGCGGTGCCCCGCGCTGTCGGTGAGCACCCACCCGCCCCACAGCGTCCGGCAGGTGTCGGTGAGGCTGCGGCGGCTCCAGTGGTGCGCGGGCACGAAGTCGAACCGCACCCCGCGCAGCCACGTGCCCTCCCACCAGTCCAGTTCGGCCACCCGGGTGAAGCCGCGGCGCCGGAACCACTCGCCGAGCCCGGCCGGCACGTAGCAGGGCGTGGTGCGCGGCAGCCGTTTGACCGTGGGCGCGTCGAGGTGGTCGTAGTGGTTGTGGCTGATGACCACCGCGTCGATCGGCGGGAGGGTCCGCCAGGGCACGCCGACCGGGGTGACCCGGCGGGGCGTGCCGGGGATGCGGCGGGACCAGACCGGGTCGGTGAGCACCGTCAGGCCGCCGATCCTGACCACCCAGCTCGCGTGTCCGGCCCAGGTCACGCTCACCGTGCCGGGCCCGGCGGCGGGCAGCGGCTCGGGCGCGACCGGCAGCAGCGGCAGGTCCTTGAGGGTGTGCGCGGGCGGGCGTACCGCGCACTCGCGGACCAGCCGGGCGATGTCGCGCACCCCGGGCATCGGCAGCGGGTCGGAGAGCCGGTCCACGAAGCTGGCCGGCCAGCGCCGGGGCCCGGTGGACGGATCGGGCACGTCGGTGGTGCGGGGCGCGTCGAGCCCGCGGCCGGCGGCGGCGCGGGGACCACCGGGCCGGGCATCCGCCGTGGCTGCGGATTCCGTGGCCTCGGGGTTCGTGGCGGCGGGGTCCGTGGCGGCGGATTCCGTGGCCGCGGGGTCCGTCGCTCCGTCGGCGGCTGCGGGGTCCGTGGCTCCGGGCGCGGCCAGGGAGTGCGCGCGCTGGTCGCTCATCTGGGCTCCCTCGCTCCCCCGCCAGGCCGGAACGTCTCCACGAACGTAAGTCAGACCCCTGTCCCCCGCGATCCGGTGTCGGCCGAACCGCTGACCGCCCCCATGCCGGTCAGCGCCGTGAACGCGGCGGTCAGCGCGGCCAGCCCGGCCGCGACGTGCGGCACCGCGACCGGGTCGGCGGCGCTCAGCGCGGCCTGCCGCTCGGCCTCGGTCGTGCCCAGCAGCGCACCTGTGGCGATCCGCACCCGCGGCTCCTCCGGGTCGTCGCCGAAGCGATGGCCCCCGGGCACGTGACGGCCGAGCACGGCACCGAGCCGCTCCTCGGCCTGCCGCGCCGCGTGCGGTCCGGACGGCCCGGCGGTCGGGTAGAGCTGGAAGCCCGCCTGCGGTGGCCGGCAGGACGCCCCGGCCTCGGTGATCGCCCGGTACGCGGCCGCCGCCGTCCTCGCGTGCACCCGGTTCGCGGCGGCGCTGCGCTCGGCGACCTCCGGCGGCTCGCCCAGCACGTACGCGGTCGCGGCGGCGACGGGCGCGGGCAGCACCGCGCGCAGGGCGGCCAGCACATCGGCGGCGCGCTGCCGCCACGACGTGCCGTGCACGGTGTCGGGAAAGCGGGCCAGCGCGGCCGGCACCCCGGCGGGCACCAGGGTCGCGCCCAGGTCGGTGAGCACCACCGTGTGCTCGGGCAGCATCTCGGCCGGGCTGAGCAGGACCGTCTCACGGTGGTGCAACGTGTCGGAGTACGTCTCGTCGGACACGATCAGCAGGCCCGCCTCCGCTGCGGCCTCGCACGTCTCGTGCAGCAGCTCCGGCGCGGAGACGGTGCCGCTCGGGTCGTCCGCGGCCGACAGCACCAGCAGCCGCGGGTCAGCGCCCTGCGCCCGGGCCCGCCGTACCGTCTCCAGCAGCGCGACCGGATCGGGTACGCCGCCGCCCTCCGCGGGGGTCGGCACCGTATGCACCCTGCGGCCGAGTATCCGCACCACCGGGTGCTGCCACGCCGCGGCCGGGCGGGCCAGCACCGGGTCCCCCTCGCTCGCCGTCAGCACCGCGAGCAGCAGCTGCTCGGCCCCCGGCGCGGCCAGCACATGGGCCGCGCCCCCGGGCAGCGCCCTCCTCGACCAGTACCCGTCCGCGGCCTCCAGCAGCTCCCGCCCGCCCCCGGCCGGCTCGGTCCCGCCCCCCGCACCCGCCATCCGCGCACCCCAGTACCCGGGCACCGGCAACCCCGGGTCGGGCCTCACCTCGAACGCCCACGGCATTGCGCACCTCCAGGTGCGAAGACAGCCCACTAGCCCCCACTTTCCCCCGTTTCCCCACCCCCCGCCCGTCGAGCGGGGGCACGGCTGCCCGGCGGGGGCGCGCCGGCCACGCGGGAACCGTTCTTACGGCCACGCGGGAACCGCACCGTCCTGGCGCGAGGGTGCCCAGGCTTCAGTACGGCTCTCCTTGCACGGCGCCCCGCCCGCACGGCTCGCCATGACCGTTTCGACAGGTGCGTGCGGTGGGAGCGGGGGTAGCTGTGCCCCATGACGTATCCGTGGAAGGAATGGGATCGGGCGCTGTTCACGGCGGTGGCCGGGCGGAACTGGCCGGGCGCGGAGCCCGTGCTGCCGCGGCTGAGCCGGATCGCGAACCACGGGCGGTTGTGGTTCGGGATCGCCGCGGGGATGGCGGCGGTGGGCGGCCCGAACGGCCGCAAGGCCGCACTGCGGGGCGTGGGGTCGCTGGCGCTGGCCTCGTTGACGGTGAACACGCTGGGGAAGGGCGCGGTGCGCAGGGCGCGTCCGCTGCTGGACGCGGTGCCGGTGATCAGGCAGTTGCAGCGGCAGCCGGTCACGACGTCGTTCCCGTCCGGCCACGCCGCCTCCGCCGCCGCGTTCGCCGCGGGGGTGGCCGCGCAGTCGGGCGCGTGGGGCGCGGCGGTGGCGCCGGTCGCGGCGAGCGTGGCGTTCTCCCGGGTCTACACCGGTGTGCACTACCCGAGCGACGTGGTGGTGGGTGCCGCGCTGGGCGCCGGCGCGGCGCTGGCGGTCCGGGCGCTGCTCCCGGTCCAGCGCCGCCCGCAATCGGGCCCGCCGGCGCGGGCACCCCGGCTGCCCGACGGGCGCGGTCTGCACGTGGTGGCGAACACCGCGTCGGGCCCGCCGCCGCTGCTGAGCACGCCGGCCGAGCGGATCGCCGCGGCCCTGCCGGAGGCGGCGGTCGCGGAGTGCACGGAGGACGACGACCTGGGCGAGCTGCTGGAGCGGGCGGCGAGGTCGGCGGCGCGGGAGGGCGGCGCGCTGGGGGTGTGCGGCGGCGACGGCACCGTACGGGAGGCGGCCGCGGTCGCGCTGCGGCACCGTCTGCCGCTCGCGGTCTTCCCCGGTGGCACCCGCAACCACTTCGCCGCGGACCTCGGGTTGCTGTCGGTCGAGCTGACCGCGGCGGCCGTGGCGGCGGGCCAGGCGTCGCGGGTGGACGTGGCCCGCAGTACCGGGGTGGGCGGGGAGACCGGCGGGGCGGCGCCGTTTCTGAACACCTTCAGCATCGGCGCCTACCCGGACCTGGTCCGGGTGCGGGAGCGCTGGTCGCGGCGGGTGGGGAGCTGGCCGGCGAGCGTACTGGCGGCGGTGCACGTGCTGCGCACCTGCGAGCCGGTCGACGTGGTGGTGAACGGGCGGCCGCGCTCGGTGTGGCTGCTCTTCGCGGGAAACTGCCGCTATTCCAGCTGGGGGCCGGCGCCGGTGCGGCGGCGTGACCTGGCCGACGGGCTGCTGGACGTGCGGATGGTGGACGGCGGGCCGTTCGCCAGGACCCGGATGCTGGGCGCCGCCCTGACCGGGGCGCTCACCTCGTCGCCGGTCTACACCACGGCGGCCGTGCCGAGGCTGCGGGTGCGGGTACCGGGCGCGGGGGTGCACCTCGCGTGCGACGGGGAGGTGGCGGCCGCTCCCGGCGAGATGCTGCTCGACAAGGCGCCGGGCGGCCTGGTCGTGTACCGGGCCTGAGCCCGGCGGCCCGGCGGCCCGACAGCCAGGCGGCTCAGCGGCTCGGCGCGACCGACGCGGACGCGCCCCGCACGTAACCGGACGGACGGACGTACGGCACACGTACGTACGCGCAAGTACGGCACCCGCACGTTGCGGCCCCGGCGGATCTCCGCCGGGGCCGCATGGGGAACGTGCCGCGCGACCGTGCCGCGTGGCCGGGTGGACGGGGTGGTCAGTTGCCGCCGACCAGCCCGGCCAGTGCCCGCACCCCCTCGCCGGAGATGCTCAGCGCGTCCTCGTTGCCGGTGTCGATGGACAGGATCAGGTCGTCCGACGGCCAGGCTCCGCTGAGCACCGCGAGCTGGACCAGCCGGTAGCGGCGGGTGGCGGGCAGCGCCTCGGCCATCCGCGTCTCCGAGGTGAACACGGGGACGAGCTGGCGGCCGTCCTCCTGCTCGTAGACCGGGAGCTGGATCTCGCGCGGCGGCTCGGCGGCGGTCGGGTCGGGCTCCTGCGGGCGCTCCTCGGCGCCGGGCACCGGCAGCAGCACCTCGCTCACGGCGAGGGTGCTCAGCGCGATCACGTTCTCGCTGCCGTGGGAGATCTCGTGGAGGGCACGCTGGGCAGGGGGCAGGGCACCGTTGGGATTGATGTCGGTCATCGTCGTGGTTTCCTCTCGCCGCGTCTGCGCTCGGTGTCTGCAAGTGGCTGAACCCGGCGCGTACCCAGCGAGTGCCGGAGCATGCCGCCCGTTTTCCGGAATCGCTCCCGGGCGGCCGCCCGGCTCACTCGTACTCGGTGCCTCCCTTGCGGGTCAGGTACGCGTCACCGACCACCTTGGCGATGGCCCGGCCGCCGACGGCGGGGCTGTACTTCCCGTCGGCGGTGCGGATCACCACGCCCTCGCGGATGTGCAGCTCGCGGCCGGAGACCGTCTCGTCGCCCGCGGCGAGGGCGAGCACCCGGTCCAGGTCGAACGGGCCGTGGAACAGCCTTGGTACGAGCGGCAGTTCGCCGTCGAGGAGGTCGGCGGGGTCGAACCAGCGCAGTTGCCCGGCGATGTCCGCGCACACGTCGAACGCGGCGAACCCGGGCAGCCCGGTGCCCGCGTTTGTGCCGTAGTCGAGGTCCTGCACGCCCTTGCCGTAGACCTCGCCGAAGATCCCGACCCGGTCCGCGCCCAGCCGCTCGGCGAGCGCGGCGGCCACGGCGGGCAGGCCGTAGCCGTGCACCGCGCGCCAGTAGAGGTTGCCGTCGGACTCCTTCAGCGCGAGCTGCCTGGCGCCCAGCCCCTTGGACGTGACGTCGACGGTGCCGGAACCGGCGTGGTAAGTGAGGCAGCAGGCGGTTCCGTGCAGCTTCTCGGTGACGGTGACCTGGTCACCGGGCGCGAAGATGTCCGGGTAGCGCTTGAGGTTCTCGATGTCGATCCACGGCAGCAGGTCGGGCGCGGCATCCACGTCGCCGCTCATCGAGATCGGCACCGGGGGCACCCACTTGACGATCTGGAGCAGTTCGCTGAAGTCCGCGTCGTCGGCGGCGGCCCGCTCCAGGTCGACACCGTCGAGCGCGCTCGGCCGGCAGACGATGCCCTGGGAGAGCTCGCCGCGCAGCCGTACCGCCCGCACCCGGTCCTTCCGCGACCCGGCCAGCCGTCCGGTCAGGCCGAGTTCGGCGATCAGCGGCTCGGGCAGCACGGACTGCTCGGGTATGTAGACCGCGAACTCCCCGGTGCGGTAAGCCCCTTTGGCCACCACCGCGCGATAGAGCCCGACCTGCGCCAACTCCAGCGCGTCCGCGTTCGGGTGGTCGAGGATCGTGAGCCGCTCGGCGGTGACGCGCAGCGTGGACATGGTGGTGCCCCCCTTGGTGTTCGTGTGTCCGCGGCGCCTTCCCGGCCCGCGCCCCCACTGTGCGACGTGCCCGGGCGACAGGCCAACGGTTTTAGGGACCAACAGCTTTAGGGGCCAACGGATTTGGGGGCAACGAATCTGGGGCAACGGATTCAGGCGGACCGGGGTGCCGGCCCGGCCCCGCTCCCGCCCGGCGCGGCGAGGTCCTTGGTCAGGAAGACGCGGCTGGTGCCCGGCGGGTCGCAGGGGACCTCCCCCAGCAGTTGCCACCCCTGCTTCCGGTAGAAGTCCGGGGCCTGGAAACTGACCGTGTGGAGCACGGCGGAGCGGCAGCCGCGGGCGCGGGCCTGCCTGGACCGGACCGAGCACCGTTCCCACCTGGCGGGCGCGGTGGGTGCCGCCCTGTGCGACCACGCGCTCACCGCCGGATGGGTCACGCGGGTCGGCACGTCCCGCGCGCTCGCCGTGACCGCCACCGGCCGCCGGGCGTGGCAGGAGCACCTGGGCGTGTCGACGGACGGCCTGTGAGCGGGGGCTCGGCCACGGCGGGATCGGCGCGGGCCCCCGGACGCCGGGGCAGGGCCGGGGGGCCGGTCCGGGGCAGGTCCGTGACGGGTCCGCCGGGCTTCGGCGGGGCGTGCGGAAGTTGTCATCGGGGCGGCGGCCGACGAGGGTTCGACCATGCGATACATCATCATCGGCGCGGGCGCGGTGGGCGGCGCCATCGGCGGACGGCTCTTCGACAGCGGCCACGAGGTCGTGCTCGTGGCCCGCGGGACGCATCTGGACGCGCTGCGCGAGCACGGGCTGCGGCTCCAACTTGCGGACCGGGAAAAGCAGTTGAGGATTCCGGCGGTCGAGGGTCCGGCGGAGCTGACGGCGCGGGACGACGACGTGCTCGTGCTCGGCGTGAAGACCCAGGACACCCCCGCCGTCCTGGACACGTGGGGTGCGTACGGCTACGGCACCGGCACGGGCGACCGCGCGGGCACCGGGCCCGCGGTGGTGTGCGCGCAGAACGGCGTGGAGAACGAGCGTCTGGCGCTGCGCCGGTTCGCCGACGTGTACGGGATGTGCGTATGGCTGCCGGCGTCCTTCCTCGAACCGGGCGTGGTGAGCGCGCTGGGCGCCCCGCTGACCGGGATGCTCCACCTGGGCCGCTACCCGTCGGGGTCGGACCCGACCGTGCGGGCGATCGCCGCCGATCTGACGGCCGCGGGCTTCGCCGCACCGGTCACCGAGGACGTGATGGCCTGGAAGTACGCCAAGTTGCTGGGGAACCTGGCGAACGCCGCGGACGCGGTGCTCGGCCCCGACGAGGACGCGCGGCGCGAACTGGCCGCGCGGGCAAGGGCCGAGGGCGTGGCGGCGCTGGACGCGGCCGGCATCCCGTACATCGGCGCCGAGCAGCAGTCGCGGATGCGCGGGGACCGGGTGGAGTCCCCGCAGGCGAAGCACAGTTCGACCTGGCAGAGCCTGGCGCGCGGCACCGGGTCGATCGAGTCGGACTACCTCAACGGCGAAATCGTGCTGCTCGGCCGCCGGTTCGGGGTGCCGACGCCGGCCAACGAGGCGCTGCGGCACGCCGCGAACCGCGCGGCCCGCGAGCGCCGCGCCCCCGGCGAGCTGACGGCCGAGGAGCGCGCGGAGCTGCTGGGCGCGGGCAACTGACCCGCGCCCAGCCGCACTTCACCACCTCACCGGTCTCACCGCCTCACCGCTTCACTTGTGGGCCGACGGCGGCTCCTGCGGGCGCATCCGGAAGTCGTACGCGGCGGGCAGCGGGTGCTCGCGGCGGGCCCGGGCGCGCGCGTCGTCCGACGTGCCGTCGTACGGCTTCGCGTCGCCCCCGGTCTCGGCGCCGTCGGTGAGCAGGGCCTCGGCGACGGCGTACCAGGTGTCGCTGAGCGCTTCGTCGCCCTCGGCCAGGTCGTCGACGACCACCCCCTCGTCGAGCAGCGCGCGGGCCCTGACCGGGTCGCCCTGGGCGAGCGCGGTACGGGCCCGCAGCAGCCTCGCGCGCCCGCCGTCGAGGGGTGAGGTGCCCCCGCCGGGGTCGGGCACGGGGCGGTCGAGGATGCGCGCGGCGGCGTCGGCTCGACCGGCGGCGAGCAGCGCGGGGACGGCCTCCAGGGCGTAGGCGCGCAGCGCGGTGCGGGCGGACTGCCGTGGGGATTCGGCGGGTTGGGGGTCCACCTGGGCGGCTGGCGAGGCTGCGGACGGGCCCGAGGACGGGTCCGCGGACAGGTCTGCGGACGGGTCCGCCGGGGCGGCGGGGGCATCGGCCGGGGTGCCGGCGAGCGCCTCGATCAAGGTGTCCGCGAGCGCCTCGTACCCGGCGATGTACCGCTCCGCGGCCCGTTCGGTGCGCTCGGCGGCGGCGTCGGCGACGGCCAGCGCGCGCAGCACCCACGGCGAGGAGTGGGCGGCGAGCGAGCGCTCCCAACTGCGCACCGCCTGGGCCCGGTCGCCGGCCGCCCACTGCGCGACGCCGAGGTGGTAGTCGCGGTACCACTCGTTGCCGGGGTAGGTGTCGGCGGCTTCCAGCAGTTCGCGCCATTCGGGCGAGACCAGGGTGGGCCCGGGCGCGGAGGCGGGGGTGGGGCGGGGGAACACGCCTGCCAGCAGCAGTTCGAGCCAGGGCTTCTGGGCGGCGCCGAGGGTCGCGGGCGGGAAGGGGGTGCCCGGCAGCGGGTAGCGGCCGCGCTCGACTTCCAGCGCGCCCCAGCCGGAGCCGGCGGCGAGCACGTCCGCGGGCTCGGGGTCGGCGTCGGCCCGGGTGAGCCAGGCGGTGCGGGCCGCGTCGAGGGCAGCCCGGGGCAGCGCCGCTTCCAGGCTCGCCGCGGCCTCCGCGCGGGCCGCGGCCCAGTCGGCGCCGTGCACCAGTGCGGGGTCGGCGTCGAGCGGGCCGTACGCCTCCAGCCAGCACAGCTCCGACTCGGCGGCCATCGGCAGGTGTTCGAGCTGGGTACGGGCCAGGCCGGCCTGGATCTCCAGGTAGCCGCCGGTGCCGGGCTCGGTGAGCCACTCCTGCCAGCGCCGCCCGCCGCGACCGCGGCCCCAGCGGAACAGCTTGCGGCCGCGCAGCCCGTCGGTGGAGGTCTGCACCAGGCCGCGGCCCTGCCCGTCGAGCGCGGCGATCCAGCGGCGGTCGTCGCCCTGGATGTCGAAGAAGTGGTCGGCGGCGTGCTCGAACCGGGTCGGGTAGGTGACGTCGGCGTCGGATTGCGCGTCCGGGCCGCCGGGGCCGTCCGGGATGCGCGGCACCGCGACACGGGTGAGGGTGCGGTGGTAGTCGAACTGCCAGGCGGCGTCCGCGGGTACCAGCACCCGGGTGTCGGCGGTCTCGGGGACGGCGGTGTTGGACCACCAGTACACGGGCACCGTCCGGTCGTGCGGGTTGCGGACCCGGACCCCGACGTACAGGAAGTCGGAGCCGGCCGGCAGCCACAGGTCGACCTGGAACGGCAGGTCGCGCAGCCGCTCCCACTCCCACAGCCGCAGCATCTCCCCGCCGTCGGGCGCGGTGAGCCGGGCGGCGTGCAGCGGCGCGCAGGTGTGGGCGGCGTGGCCGGTGGCGCCGAGGTTCCACTCGACGCCGCCGGAGAACCAGGCGCCGGCCAGCGCGAAGTCCGCGGGCTGGAACACCGGGTTGCGGTAGAGCAGTTCGCGGCCGGTGGGCTTGTGCAGCAGCGAGTAGAGCCGGCCGCCGAGGCCGGGCAGCACGGTGGCGCGCAGCCGGTCGTTCTCGATGACGACGGCGTCGAGTTCGGCGGGCGCGCGGTCCCGCCCGTAGCCGTCGAGTACGCGGACCGGCAGCACCGTGCGCAGCGGGGCGTAGCCGATCTGCCGGGCCATGTCCGGGGGCAGGCCCTTGCGCTCGTGCGGGTCCAGGCGGTGCTGCTCCAGGCGCTCGTGGAGCGCGGGCAGCGGGTTCTCCGGGCCCAGCGGCGCGGCGGGGATGCGCACGGTGGCGCGCCGCACGGTCGTCGCGGTCGTATCGGTCGTCGCGGTCCTGGCCAAGGCCACCTCATCCGGCACGGGCGGCCGCCTTCCGCACGGCGGCCGTGTGATCACCATGGAACATGCTTCGCGGCCCGCTGAACAGAGCCCGCACCGTACAGGGTTGGGCAAAACTGATGGAAACCAGGTAAAACGTCCCGTCCGCCCGGTCCGCCGACCCGTTGCGCCACCGCTGTCGGCGCCCGCTGCTAGAACGGTGCCCATGACGTCATTCCGCACCCCGCCCGCCGGGGCGTTTCCGGCCCTGCGCTTCCCCGACTGGCTGGAACTGGTGGAGGACCGGTCCGCCGCGCTGCGCAAGGCGGCCGGGACCGCTGACGGGCAGGCCCGGGTGCCGGGTTGCCCGGACTGGACGGTGCGCGATCTGGTGGCGCACCTCGGGCAGGTGCAGCGCTTCTGGGCGGCCGCCGTCGCCGCCGGGCCGGCCTCCCGGCCGCCCGACCCGGACGCGGTGGGAGACGCGGCGCCTTCCGGTGAGACGCCTTCCGGTGAGCTGACGGCATGGTCGGCCCGCTCGACCGCGCTGCTGCTGGACGCGCTGCGGGCGGCCGGCCCGGACCTGGAGTGCTGGACGTGGTGGTCGACGTCCGGCAGCCCGGCGACGGCGGGCGCCGTCGCCCGCCACCAGGTGCAGGAGGCGGCGGTGCACGCCCGCGACGCGCAGGACGCGGTGGGCGCCCCCGAACCGCTGCCGCCGGCGCTGGCGGTGGACGCGCTCGACGAGTTCCTGCACATCGGCTTCGGCAGCATGGACGGCTGGCCGCACGCCCCCGCCCGGGTCGCCCTGGTCTGCGAGGAGGGCCCGGCCTGGACGCTGATCCTCGACGCGACCGGCGCGTCCGCGATACGCGTCGCCCCAGGCGGCGGCCCCGCCCCGGGCGCCTCGCTCACCGGCCCCGCCGAGGAGTTGCTGCTGGCGCTCTACCGGCGGGTTCCGTACGACGGCGGCACCCTGCGGGTGAGCGGCGACGCGGAGCTGGTCCGGCAATTGGTGGTCTGGTCGCCGCTGGATTGAGCACGTACCGTCCTGACTGAGGAGTGATGCTCATGTCAGGACGAGCGTTGCGAGTGGGCGGAGCCATGGGCGGAGCGCTCATGTTGCTCTCCGGCTGCTCCTTCGGCACACACTCGCATGTGACCGCGACCGCTTCGCCCACCGCGGCGTCCGCACCCCCACCCGTCGGCAGCATCGAGCATCCCCGGCCGGTGGAGTGCGTCGACGGCCTCGTCCAGCGCGACGGCTCCCCGCCAGCCCCGCGCCGCACCACCAACCCGGCCGGCTCACCGACCGGCACCCCCAAGGCACCGTCCTCCTCGTCGACCGGCCACCTCAGCACCGGCAGCAGCCCGTCGGCGGCGCCCGCCGGCTCCGATGTCACCGTCGGCCCGCTGACCTGGCAGGGCCTGGGCGGTCTGGCCGGCGGCGACCAGACCGACCGCGGCCGGCAGAACTCCGGCGGCTGGCACTACCGCATCGACACCGTGGTCCGCCCCGACTCCACCGTCACCGTCACGGTCGGCGCCGAGCAGCGCGCCCGCGCCGGGCTGGAGTTCGGCGGCGAGTACGGCTCCGCGCCCGCGCCCGCGGTCGCCTTCCACTCCTGCCCGGGCAGCCCCACCTCCTTTCGTGGCTCCTTCTTCGTCGCCGGCGACGGCCGCGCCTGCGTCCCGCTGGACGTCAAGGTCGGTGACGCCCCGGCGCGGCACGTGGTGATCTCCTTCTTCAGCGGACGCTGCCCTGCGTAGGGTGGTGGCATGACCGAGTCCAGCCCCGACCCCGCTTCCGCTTCCGGACCCACCGGCGAGCCCGCGCATGACCCGGAGGTCCTCCAACTCGCCTCGCAGGTCTTCGATCTGGCCCGGCACGGCGACACCGACAAGCTCGCCGCGTACGTCGACGCGGGGGTGCCCGCCAACCTGACGAACGACCGCGGCGACAGCCTCGTCATGCTCGCCGCCTACCACGGCCACCCCTCGGCGGTGCACGCCCTCATCCAGCGCGGCGCCGACGTGGACCGAATCAACGACCGCGGCCAGACCCCGCTCGCCGGCGCGGTGTTCAAGGGCGAGCAGGAGGTGATCACGGCCCTGGTGGAAGCCGGCGCCGATCCGGCCGCGGGCACCCCGTCCGCGATCGACACCGCCCGCGTGTTCGGCAGGACCGAACTGCTGGCGCTCTTCGGCGCGGAGTGACCGCCCCGGCCCCGCGCCCCTGACTCCTCCGGGCTGCCCCCGCCCGGCTGAGGGGCCACCCTGCCGACGGGTGGCCGCTCGCGCCGTTCGCCCGCGGGGGTTCGCCAGGGGGCTCCACGCGCCCCGGATTCGTGCGGGTCCTTCCGAGGAAGGCGCGCCCTTCCTCCTCCCGTTGCCCGCCCGGGCGGTCGCTCAGCCGATCGCCTCGGCCCGCTCGGCCAGCCGCGCCATGCCCTGCCCGGTGAGCGAGCCGTACAGCCGCAACCGGGAGATGCCGCCGTCCGGGAAGATCTCGATCCGGGCATGCGTGGCCGGGGCGGCTTCGTCGACGAGGAAGCGGTGGGCGGTGTCCGGGTGCAGCCGCACCCGGTCGAGCAGCGGCACCCACTCCCCGTCCTCGCCGTTCCGTATGGACAAGGTGGCCCAGCCTGCCGCATTGCCCTTGAGATAGGCGGTGTCGATCTCGATCGCCCGGACGGTGCCCTGTTCGACCAGCCGGTACTCGATCCAGTCGTGTCCCTGGTCCCGACGGCGTCGGGTCTCCCAGCCGTCGTCCATCTTCCGGGAGCGGCCCGGCAGGATGGTGTGCTCGGGGGGCGAGTAGAAGCGGTCGGAGGCGTCCTGCACGGTGCCACCGTTCTCCAGCGCGACCAGGTCGATGGTGCCGAGCGCGGCCAGCCAGGCGGGGTCGGGCGCCACCTGTCCGTACACCCGCAGGCGCGCGACCCCGCCGTCAGGGTGCTGGCGCAGCCGCAGATGGGAGAAGCGCCGCTCGACGCGGATCGCGAAGGCGTTCTCCGCGTGGCCGCCGACCGGGGTGCGGGGTACCAGCTCGGTCCACTCGACCGACGGGTCCGCCACATCCTCGGGCCCGGCGGACGGGGAGAGCGCGGCGGCCTCCACCGAGACGGACTGCGGGTAGTTGCCGCGGAAGTGCGCGGTGTCCACCACGATGCCGCGGACCACGCCGGGCACCGCGAGCCGCACCACCGCCCAGTCGTGGTCCGCCGGCTCCGGATGCGGGGTCTGCGCCGAGCGGCCGCGGCGGCGCCGGGTCTCCCAGCCGTCCATCACCTTGCCCTTGTGCCCGAACCGCTCGGGGTCGAAGACCGCGGGCCCGGGAAGCAGCAAATTCTCCCGCTCGGCGAAGAACTCGTCATTGGCCGCTATCACCCCCGCGCCGAGCCGGCGGTCGGTCAGATCCGCCAGCCCGGTGAAGGGCAACTCCGCCCGGCGGTAGTCCGCGAACGGATTCCCCCCTCCATACGGCAGCGCGTCCCCGGTGAAATCGGTCAGTGCGGTGAAGGCCGCTTCCTGCTCCATGCCCGCTGTCCCCCTCGTCTCCGCGGCCCGCGCCGCATCCATGTCCGCCGCCGAGGCCACTGTCACTGCTTCTGCTCCAGCCGTCCCTCTTCGTCCCTCGCTCCTTTTCATGCCCCCACCCTCCCCCCTCCGACACTTCAGGTCCATCGATAGTTTTTGAACATTCCTTTCAGTTCAACTTCACGAATGGGTCCAACTCAGCGGCGTGCCGCAGCGCCCCCATCACCCGCCGCACCAGCGCCCCTTCCTCCGTGCCCGCGCGGACCGCCGCCACGATCCGGCGCACCGGCCGGTCCGCGTCCAGCGGCCGGACCGCGACCAGGCGCCGCCAGCCGCCCACGGTCGCCATCTGCGGCACCAGCGCGATCCCCATACCCGCCGCCACCAGCGAGAAGATGGCCGGCCAGTCCGCAGCGGCATGCGCCTGCTCCGGTACGAACCCCGCGTCGGCGCAGGCCGCGAGCGTGATGGTGCGCCACGGCCCGCGGCTGCCGAAGATCCACGGCTCCTCGGCGAGCGCGGCCAGCCGCAGTCCCGGCGCGGTGGCCAGCGGGTGGCCGATCGGCAGGGCGATGTCCAGCGGGTCGGTGAGCAGCGGGAACACCGCGAACCGCGGGTCCCGGGCGGTGGGCGCGTCGACCGCGAGGGAGACCGCGACGTCCACCTCGCCCGCGGCCAGCTCCTCGAAGACCGCCGCGGCCTCGATCTCCCGCACCGACACCGTGATCGCGGGCGCGGACTGGCGCAGCAGCTCCGCGGCAGGCACGACGAGCCGGCTGATCGCGGTGGCGATGGTGCCCACCTTGACCAGGCCCGCGTCACCGCGGGCGTACCCCTCCAGCTCGGCGCCCGCCCGCTCCAACTGGGCGAAGACCACCTCGGTGTGGCGCAGCAGGACCTGCGCCGCACCGGTCAGCCGCACCCCGCGGCCGCGGGCCTCGACGACCGGCGTCCCTATCTGTTTCGAGAGCGTGGCCAGTTGCTGCGACACCGCCGACGGCGTCATCCGCAGCGCGGCCGCCGCGGCGGTGACGGTACCCGCGTCGTGCAGGGCGCGAAGGATCTGGAGCTTCTTGAGGTCCCACTCTTTCATACGGCCAGACTAAACAGTCAGCTCATGATTGTGCGGGTGGATTGATGGGTACGACAAGTGACGACACCGGTCACGACACCGCTGCCGTGCTCCCCGTCCCGCGCGTTCTGCGGTGTTCCTGCGGGCTGACCCCGCGCACGCGCTTGAACGCCGCGCTGAGGGCGAACGGACTGCCGTACCCGACCTTGCGCGCCACCGCGGCGATGGTGGCGTCCGGTTCGCGCAGCAGGTCGGCGGCGAGGGCGAGCCGCCAGCTCGTCAGGTAGGCCATCGGCGGTTCGCCGACGAGTTCGGTGAAGCGGCGGCCGAGCGCCGCACGCGACACACCGGTCTCGGCGGCCAATGCGGCGACGGTCCAGCCCTGCGCGGGCCGTTCGTGCAGCAGCCGCAGCGCCGGGCCGACCACCGGGTCGCCCTGCGCGGCGTACCACCCCGGCGCGCCCGCCTCCGGGCGGGCGAACCACGCGCGCAGCACCGCGATGAGCAGCAGGTCCAGCAGGCGGTCGAGGACCACCTCCTGCCCCGGCTCGTCGCGCACCACCTCCGCGGACAGCAGCTCGGGCAGCGGGCTGTGCCAGGCGTCCGCCGGCAGCACCAGCACCTGCGGCAGCGCGGCCAGCAGCCGCCGGCTGACCTCGCCGTCCATCTGGTAGGTCCCGCTGATCAGCACCCCCGCGCCCGGTGTGTCCTCGGCAGTGTCGCCCCACGTGCGCACCCCGAGGTCCATCTCCTCGCACAGCTCGTCGCCGTCCGGGGTCTGCGAGACCTGGCCGGGCCGGATCACGATCTGCGGCGGCGTCGCCGGGTCGCCCGCGACGGTGTACGGCTCCGGGCCGCGCACCACCGCGATGTCCCCGGGCCCGATCCGCACCGGCGGCTCCCGGTCGGGCACCACCCACGCGTCCCCGTCGACCGGGTAGAGCAGCGTCAGCGGGGCGCGGTCGGCGATCCGGATCGCCCACGGTGGGGCCAGCACCGAGCGCAGCAGGAACGCACCGCGCGCCCGCGGCCCGTCGAGGAGGTCGGTCAGCGCGTCCATGTCGGCCTCAGACGCACGTCAGGGCGCGGATACCGAAGGTGCCCGTACGAACGGTGCGCGCACGAACAGCGCGCGTACGGAAGCTGCCCGCACGGACGGTGGGCGTACGGACCGCGCGCGTACGGGAGATGTGCGTACGGCTGCATACGTCCCAGCGTAGGCGGTGGACGCGCGCGTATGCGGGTGAGTTTCCCGGCCATGGCCGGGACCGGCCCGGGGCGGCTGTACTCGAAGGCATGACGACGACCTCCACCTCGCAGTGGCCCGCGGCGCCCGCCCCCGCCGCATCACCCGTCCCCGCCAAGGGAGTTGCCATGTCCGCCGATCTCCGCAGCCTGGTGCTGCTCGCCGCCACGCTCACCACCGGGTTGATGGCCGGCCTGTACTTCGCGTTCTCGTGCGCGGTGATGCCCGGCCTCGGCCGCTCGTCGGACCGCACCTTCGTGGAGTCCATGCAGCGCATCAACGTGGCGATCCTGAACGGCTGGTTCAGCCTGGCGTTCGGCGGCGCCCTGGTGCTCGGCGGCCTCGCGATCGCGCTGCACCGGCGCGGCGCGGCCAGTGCCGCCCTGCCGTGGATCATCGCGGGCGTCGCGCTCTACGCACTGTCGCTGCTGATCACGATGGGCCTGAACGTGCCGCTGAACGACCGGCTGGCGAACGCCGGCGACCCGGGCAAGATCCATGACCTCGCGGCCGTGCGGGAACGGTTCGAGTCCACCTGGGTGCACTGGAACGTCGCCCGCACCCTCGCCTGTACGGCGTCGCTGGGCTGCCTGGCCTGGGCGATGCGGGTCGCGGCCCGGGCGAGCGGCCAGGCGTGAGCGGCCAGGCGTGAGGACCGGAAGGTACGCCGAGAACCCGACCCGGCGGCGCCCGCCGGGTCACCCCGCCGCGTTCGCCGCCTCGGCCGGGTGCGCCACCTCGGCCGCGTTCGCCGCCTCGGCCGGGTGCGCCGCGCCCGCCACCCGCGCCGCGATCCTCCGCGCCACGTCCGCCGGCGGCGTCCCCGCCGTGTCGACGACCTCGCCCGCCTCCCGCAGCCACGACAGGGCCGCCTCGTACGCGGAGACGTGGTCGAGCCGCCACTGCCGGGCCGGCGCCCCTTCGGTGTCCTGCTCGATCCGCCGGACCAGCTCCTCGGGATCGGCGTGCAGCACGAAGTGGTGGACGGGCACGCCGGCTTCGGCCAGCCCACCGGACAGCTCGGTCCAGTACGCCTCGACCAGCACCGACTGCGGGACGACCAGGGTGCCCCCGACGTAGTCGAGCAGTTGGACGGCGGTCTGCACCACCAGCGACCGCCACGGCGGGTGCTCCTGGAAGTCCCGCACCGGCTTGTCGGTCAGGAACGGCCGGAGCATGTAGCCGACGTACTCCGAGTCGAAGATCCGAGCTCCGGGCAGCATCTCGGTGAGCAGCCGCGACGTGGTCGTCTTCCCCGCGCCGAAGGTGCCGTTGAGCCATACGATCATGGCCCCGAGCCTAGTGCCGGCCGGGCACGTCCACCGGTTCGCGCCGCACCCGGCCAACCCCGCCGCCCGGCGGCCCGCGCCTCCCCCGCCCCACCCGCCGCGGTCACGGAGCATGTTGGGTACGATCGGCGGCGCCGCGACTGGCGAGGGTGGGCCACCACCGGGAAGCGGCACGCACACCTTCGGACGCGTCGACCGCCTGGGCGCCTCGGATCAGCGCACGCGACCGAGGAGGACCCGGATGGAACTGCGGTACGGACTCAACCCCCAGCAGCAACCGGCACATGCCGTATCCGTGGCGCCGGGGCCGGGCCCGCTGCGGGTGCTCAACGGCGAACCGTCGTACATCAACCTGCTGGACGCGCTGGCCGGTTGGCAGCTCGTACGGGAGGCGGCGGGCGCGCTCGGGCGGCCCGCGGCGGCGTCGTTCAAGCACGTGTCGCCCGCGGGCGCGGCAGTGGCCGGCCCGGTGGACGCGGACACCGCCGCACGCTACGGCCTCGGGGCGACCGCGCCCGGTCCGCTGGCCGGTGCGTATCTGCGGGCCCGGGACGCCGATCCGCGGTCGTCCTACGGTGACCTGGCCGCCGTGTCGCACCCGGTGGACGGGGAACTCGCCGAGCTGCTGGGCGGGTTGGTCTGCGACGGGATCGTGGCACCCGGTTACGCGCCCGGCGTGCTCGCCACGCTGAGCCGCAAACGGCGCGGCCGCTTCCTGGTGTTGGAGGCCGACCCCGGGTACGTGCCGCCGGCCGCCGACAGCCGCGAGGAGTACGGGCTGCGGCTGAGCCAGGCACGCGACGACGTGCCGATCTGCGCCGGCCTGCTGACCGACGTGGTGTGCGGCGAGCTGCCGCGAGCAGCCGCCGACGACCTGCTGCTCGGCCTGGCCGTGGTCCGCCACACCCAGTCCAACTCGGTCTGCTACGTGCGGGACGGGGTGACGCTCGGCATCGGCGCGGGCCAGCAGTCCCGGCTGGACTGCACCCGCCTGGCGGGCCGCAAGACGCACACCTGGTGGATGCGCCGCCACCCCGCCGTACGCGCCATGGAGTTCAGGCCCGAGGTACGCCGACAGGACCGGGTGAACTGGCAGGTGCGGTGCGCCGAGGGCGACTTGACGCCGTACGAGGCCGAGGCGCTGCGCGGGGTGCTGGCCGGGCCGCCGCCGAGCGCGGTGCTGCTGCCGGACGGCGGTGAGCGGCAGGCGTGGCGGGAACGGCTGACGGGGGTGGCGTTCGCCTCGGACGGCGCGCTGCCCTTCGCGGACAACGTGGAGCACGCGGCACGCTACGGGGTGCGGTGGATCGCCGAACCCGGCGGGTCGATCCGCTCGGACAAGGTCGTCGAGGCGTGCGAGCGGCAGGGAATGACCCTGGTGCGGACCGGACTACGGCTCTTCCGGCACTGATCAGCCCGGGCGGGAGCGGAGTCGGCGACCGGGTCACGGGCCGAAGGCGCCGTGCCGTCCCTCGCCCGCGGTGAACCGGGCGGCGCCCGCGGCCATCTCGGTGAGCGAGACCTGGCCGTGGGCGAACTCGGCGGCCAGCGCCTCGGGTTCGGGCCGGCCCTCCTGCTCCAGCAGGGACAGCCGGTCCTCGCGCAGGCAGGTCTGCGGGAACGCGGCTATCTGCGCGGCCAGTTGCTCGGCCGCGGCGCGGGCGGTGCCGGTCTCGACCAGCCGGTCGGCCAGGCCGATGGCGTGTGCCTCGGCCGCGTCGACGGGACGCCCGGTGAGGACCAGGTCCATCGCCCGCCCGGCGCCGATCAACCGGGGCAGCCGTACGGTCCCGCCGTCGATCAGCGGCACTCCCCAGCGGCGGCAGAACACCCCGAACACGGCGTCCCGTTCGACCACCCGCAGGTCGCACCACAGGGCCAACTCCAGCCCGCCCGCGACCGCGTGGCCTGCGACGGCGGCGATCACCGGCTTGCCCAGCCGCATCCGGGTAGGGCCCATCGGGCCGTCGCCGTCGGGCGCGAGCCGGTTGCCGCGCTCGGTGCCGACC
Source organism: Streptomyces sp. NPDC088194 (assembly GCF_040702025.1). Lineage (NCBI taxonomy): Bacteria > Bacillati > Actinomycetota > Actinomycetes > Kitasatosporales > Streptomycetaceae > Streptomyces > Streptomyces sp. NPDC088194. The sequence continues at coordinate 104,651 of NZ_JBFBIV010000008.1, forward strand.
GCCTTGAGGTCGGCGCCCGCGCAGAACGTGCCGCCCTCGCCCCACAGCACCGCGACGGCGGCGTCCGGGTCGGCGTCGAACGCACGGAACGCGTCCGCGAGCGCCTGCGCGGTGTCCCGATCGACGGCGTTGCGCGCGTGCGGCCGGGACAGCACCACGGTGGTGACCGGACCGGAGCGCTCGGTGCGAACGGCCGGCCCTGGCGGCACGGGTGGCACGGGCCCTACGGGTGGTACGGGCGGCAAGGGCACGGCGCGGACTCCTCGTCTACGAGTGCGGGCTCGTTCGGCTGCGCGCGCTCGGCCGTCCCGCCCAGCCGTAACGGACAGTTGCGCGCGGACAGTTGTGTTCGGCTCAGTTGTGCTCGGCTCAGTTGTGCTCGGCTCAGTTGTGCTCGGACAGCAGCACGGCGACCGTGCCGGGTTCGAGCGCGCGGAAGACGTGTGGCACGTCTCCGGGATAGCTGATGTAGTCGCCGGGGTACAGCTCGACCGGGTCGTCGGTGATGCCGACCATGGCGCGGCCGGTGCTGAGCACCACGTGCTCGATCAGTCCGGGCATGTGCGGCTCGGACTCGCGGTCGCTGCCGGGCTGCGCGGAGACGACGTAGATGTCCCGGCGGGCGTGCGGCGGGCAGGACGCCAGGAGCGTGGCGACGTACGAGGAGTGCTCGGCGGTGAAGGTGGGGCCCTCGCCGGCGCGGATCACCTCGACCCGGGGGCGCGGCGGGTCGACCAGCTGGGCGAAGGGCACGTCGAGAGCCACGCTGAGCGCCCACAGCGTTTCCACGCTCGGGTTGCCGGTGGCGGATTCGAGCTGGGAGAGGGTGGACTTGGCGATGCCCGCACGGCGCGCGGCCTCGGCGAGGGAGAGCCCTGCGCGCCGCCGCTCCTGTTGCAGCGAGGCGGCGATGGCGGCGATCGGGGGGCCGCCGCGTGGTCTGTCCTCCGTCGGCATACCGGATGACTCCAGATTCGTTCGATGGAAAAGTCATGTCGTTCGGCTTGACGAACGGCAATCTACTATGTTCATTCTATACGGTGATCCGTTCGATTTGGCGAACCCCCGAGAAGGACCTGGCGGACCTGCTCCGCGACATCGCCCTGGTCTGCGTGGCCGACGCGCTCGTCGGAGTGTCCTTCGGCGCGATCGCGGTCGGGCTCGGCCTACCGCTGTGGCTGCCGATGCTGATGTCGGTGGTGGTGTTCGCGGGCGCCGCGCAGTTCCTCTTCATCGGGATCGTGGGGGCCGGCGGCAATCCGGTGGCCGCGCTCGCGGCGGGCCTGCTGGTCAACGTGCGGCACGTGCCGTTCGGTTTCGCGGTCGGGGACGTGCTCACCGGCACCGGATGGCTGCGCCGGATCGCGGGCAGCCATGTGATGGTCGACGAGACGGTGGCGTTCACGCTCGCCCAGCGCACGCCGGCCCGGCGCCGTACGGCGTACTGGCTGTGCGGGGCCGGGCTGTTCACGGCCTGGAACCTCGGGGTGGTGGCCGGCGCGTTCGGCGGCCGGGCGGTCGGCGACACCGACGCCTTCGGGCTCGACGCGGCGTTCCCCGCGGTGCTGCTCGCCCTGCTGCTCCCCTCCCTCGACCGGGCCGGCAACCGGCGGGCGGCCCTGGCCGGGGTGGCGGTCGCGCTCGTCACGACACCCTTCCTGCCCGCCGGGCTGCCGGTACTGCTCGCGCTCGCCGGCGTCGCGGCCGGGCTGCCGTACGACGCGAAGCCCGCTCCCGCGGCGGCGACCGAGGAGAAAGCGGCCGAGGAGAAGCCGGCCGAGAGGCAGCCGAACGAGGACCAGCCGAACGAGCAGAAGGCGAGCCGATGAACACCGGGCTCCTGATCGCCACGGCGGTCCTGGGCGCGGGCACCTTCGCGTTCCGCTTCGCCGGACCGGTGCTGCGCTCCCGGATCACCCTCTCGGCCCGGGTCGAGCAGTTCATGGCCACCGCCGTGGTCGTCCTGCTGGCCGCGCTCGTGGCCACGTCCGCGCTGACCGAGGGCCACGGTTTCTCCGGTACGGCGCGCACCGCCGGAGTGGCCGTCGGCGGGCTCTTCGCCTGGCGCCGCGCCCCGTTCGCGGTGGTGGTCCTGGCCGCGGCGGTCACGGCCGCGGTCCTGCGCCTGCTCGGCGCGAGTTGAGCACAGCCGAGCCGAACACGGCACGAGACGACCGCGGTACGAGCTGAGCGCGGCGCGAGCCGAACGCGGCCGGGGTGTGCGGGTTGGGCGGGGCCAAAGCGTATGGCCGGTAGGGGAGGTGACAGAGGGACGACAGATCGTGTTACCTGTCATGTCTCCGTCGATTCATGGCCGACGGGCACCGTCTGGACGGAGCGACACCCCCACAGGAGGACACGTGACCGGTCGGTTGATCCGCCGAGCTTCCCTACGCATTCGCGCCGCGCTACTGGGCGTTCTGACGCTGTGCCTCGCCTTCACCGTCGCCGGTGCCGGAGGCGGCGCCGCGTCCGCCGCCGACACGGACTCGCTGCCGTTCTCCGGCAGCACCGGCTCCGGGCTGCACAACACCTACGACCCGGGCGCGTTCACGTACCTCGCGCAGTCCCTGGACACCGGGACGTCGATGATCGAGCTGGACGTCTGGGACGACTTCGTCACCCAGGAGTGGAAGGTCAGCCACTCCAACCCGCTGGGCAACAGCAACAACTGCGTGGACGCGTCCTCCCCCGCGGACCTGTACACCGGGGGCGCCAACAAGGACCTGGAGAGCTGCCTGGACGACGTGCGGGTGTGGCTGGGCGCCCACCCGGGACACGGGCCGCTGATCATCAAGCTGGAGATGAAGGCCGGTTTCCAGAGCACGTTCGGGATGGGCCCGGCCAAGCTGGACCAGTCGATCAGCGCGCACCTGGGCAACCTGGTCTTCAAGCCGTCGGACCTGCTGGCCAAGCCGGGTGGCGGCCAGTACGCGTCACTCGACGAGGCGGCCGGCGCGGGCAACTGGCCGACCCGTCAGCAACTCGCCGGCAAGGTGCTGCTGGAGGTGATCCCCGGCACCGTCGAGGAGTCCAACCCGACGGACACGCTGTGGACCGACCAGGAGTACGCCGACTACCTCCAGGGGCTGCAGAGCCAGGGCAAGCTGTCGCAGGCCAACGTCTTCCCCGCGGTGCACAACGCCCAGGCCGGCGACCCGCGTTCGCGCTACTCCGACGCCTCGATCCGCCCCTGGTTCGTGGTCTTCGACGGTGACGCCGCGACGTATCTGAACGGCAGCATCGACACGAGCTGGTACGACACCCACCACTACCTGCTCATCATGACCGACGCGCAGAACGTGCCGCCCACCCTGGACGACACCAACCCGACGTCCGCGGACGCGCAGGCCCGGGTCGCCCAACTGGCCAAGGCCCACGCGTCGATCGCGTCCAACGACTGGACCGGCCTCACCGACGTCCAGTCGACGGTGCTGCCGCGCGGCTGACCGTCAGGACTCCAACCGGCGCACGGACGAAGCGCGTTGGGAACCGCCCGGCCCACGCACGGCTCACGCGCCGGTCGGGCTGAGGTGGACGGCCGCGAGTTGCCAGCGGCCGTCCACCTCCACGATGGTCTGGGTGATACGGAACCGGCCGTCCGCGTCGCGCCCGTCGAAGACGCTCTGCTGGCCCTGGACGCCCACCGCGACGGCGGTACGCCCGTACTGACGCAGCGTCACCTCGTCCCAGGTGAAGTCGTCGTGCACCAGGGCGCCCGACGCGTAGCGGTCGAGCCACTGCGCCTTGCCCAGCACGAAGCCGCGCGGGCCGACCGCGGTGAAGTCGTCGGTGAGCAGGGCGTCGAGGGCGGCCACGTCGCCCAGCCGCTCAGCCTCGGCCCAGCGGTGGCCGAAGTCGGCGAGCCCGCCGCGGCGTTCCGCCTCCGCCTCCGCCTGCGACTTCGACTCCGACTTCCACTCCGGCTCCCGTACCTGCGGTGCCGCCGGCATCCCTGACGTCTCTGGCATTCTGGCCTCCGTTGCACGTGTGCCGCCCCCGCGGGGTCTCACCATGAAGACTCCCGCGGGCGGGGGTTCGTGACATCGGCCGGCGGTAGGCAACCGCGCTACTCCCAGCGGAACCACCGGGCACCGGCCTGCGTACTCCCGCAGGAGTAACGGCCGGAACGGGGCCGGGGCAACGGGCGGGGCCGGGGCAACGGGGGCGCGGCCGTGGGACCCTCGCGCCGGGTCCCGGCGGGCGCGCGGGCCTCAGCGGGCGAGCGACTGGCCGTCGCCCATCACGATCACCGGGTGGTCGGCGGGCAGCAGGGTGCGCAGCAGGGTCACCATGTGGGGCGCGGCGACGCTGACGCAGCCGTGGGTGGGGCCGCCGTGGTCGACGTGCACCCAGATGCCGCCGCCCTTGCTCGAACCGAGCGGCTGGGTGCCGTCGAGCGGGGAGGTACCGGGGACGCGGTTGTAGTCGATCGCGATGACGTAGTCGAACGCCTCGTCCAGCGTCTCACCGTCGAAGCCGACGCCGCCGGCGTGGAAGCTCGACGAGTGGTCGTAGGGGAGCTTGGTGCCCGGGTCGGCGTCGAAGCCGCCCGCGTCGTGCAGGGTGAACACGCCGATCGGGCTGTGCAGGTCGCCGGCGTGGTGGTCGGTGGTCCAGCCGTCCTTGGCGTTGTGCGCCGCCCAGGTCGCGCCGGGGTGCCAGTGGCCGTCGGACAGCCGGGACCACAGGGTGACCAGGGAGCTGGACGAGTCCTTGGCCCGGCCGGACGCCACCAGCACCTGGCGGCTGCTCGCCGGGATCTGCGCGCGGGTCTTGGGCCCGAGCCCGGGGATGGTGGACGGCATCGGGTCGGACGACGGCGAGGCGCTCGACTTGGCGTGCGCGGGCGCGCCGGCGGCGGGGTGGCCGACGGCGGTGTCCCGGTTGTCGGCGGACTCGGTGCCGTAGTGATCGGTCGCCACGTAGCCGGCGCCGAGCAGAGCAAGGCCGACGGCCGTGACCGACACGGCGATCGCCACCCGCTTCGCGGTACGGCGCGGCCGCCGGTGCCGACGGGGGCCACGGTCGTCTTGGCTGGGACGCTGGGCAAGCGCGTCAGGAGGAGCGGCAGTCATCGGCACGATCCTCGCAAACCCGGAGTGGGAGTACATCATCCAACCCCCGCCAACGTCCGTTTCGCCCTACAAGTCACCTTCGTGGCGCACAGATGTGCGGACTTCGCGCGACCTTACTCCGGGTCACATCGGCGGCTCGCGCGGCCAGGTGACGTTCCCGGGTCGGATCATCGGGTCAATTCACCGGAGGCGCCGCGGGTCCGCGACACCGGCCGGTCCACGTTGCCGAGTCGAGTTGGCGGGCCGCGCCACCGGTCCGGTCCGCGGTCCGCTCGACCGGCTCGCGCCGACGGGTACGCGGAAGGCGAGGGCGCCGCACGCACGCACGCACACACCCGGCAGCCGCCTGACCGCCCCACCCGCGGGCGGTCAGGCCGAACGCAGCAGCGCATCCGCCAGTTCACGCGGGCGGCTGAGCGCGACCAGATGGCCGCCGGGCAGTTCCTCGACGTCGATGCCGAGACGTTCGCGGGCCAGCCGGCGCTGGAACTCCAGGGGGAAGAAGCGGTCTCCGCGCCCTTGCAGGAAACGGGTCGGCACGTCCGGCCACGCGGCCAGTGGCCAGGGCTGCGCGAACACCCCGGGCGGCGGCCCGGCCGGCTCCCCGGCGAACGCCTCCTCGGTCAGCGCGTCCGGCACGTCGTGGAAGAAGTCGGTGCGCGGGTCGAACTCGGCGTCGGTGCCGGTCCGGCCGAGCACCTCGGCGTACTGCTCGCGCGCCTCGGCCTGGCCGACGTTGCCCCACCACTCCCCCGCGCTCTCGCCGGGCGCCGGCACCATCGCGTTGACCAGCACCAGCCGGTCCACCGGCAGCGGCCCGCAGACCAGCGGCGCGGAGAAGCCGCCGAGCGACTGCCCCACGACCACCAGCGGCGCCTCCGGCCCGGCCGAGCCGTCGGGCACGGCGGCGTGCACGGCCGCGGTGATCGCCTCGGCGAAGTCGTCGAGACTCGCGGTGTCGTGGGACGGCAGGTCGAGGGTGACCACCGCGTGGCCGCGCTCGCGCAGCAGCGGCGCCACCAGGTGCCAGTACCAAGCGGTGCCGTCCGCACCGGGGACGAGTACGTACGTCGCCATCGATTCCTCTCCCGTGCTCCCACCGCGCGCGGCCGGTCGACCGCGAACGCCCCTGAGCCGACCACCGCCCGGCCGCCGGCCGATCGGGCGCCGCCGCGCTTCGAACCGGTGTCCGACCCGCGGCTCCCCACTGTGGATCAGCCAACGGGCCGGAGCAAGCACCGGCCTTCGCGGTGTGCCGCGCCGAACGGACCTTCCGCGGCCGCCGGTTGGGCGGGTACGATATGGTGCGTTCCACCCCGAACGGCCCAACTCGCTTGCCCCGGGCGCCGGTCAGCTCACCCCGAACGTGATCCGGTACCCCGCTTCCCCCTTGCTGGTGAACGTGCTCGTCGCGTCGTCGTCCACGTAGGAGTACGCGAACGGCTCGGCCTTCTTGAACAGCGCCGCGTAGTCCACCGGCCACTGGTCGGGCCGGCACTTGTCGCGCGGCGCCCACGCCCCGCGGCAGCAGTACTGGTCGGTGCCGAAGACAGCGCAGGGCGACTCGCAGCCGACGACCCGGCCGGCCGCCTTCACCCGGAGCGCGGCCGGGCAGTCGACCGGGTGGGTGCAGCCCGCGGCGGAGCACCCGGAGGCGCTGATCGGGTCCTTCGTGGAGCCGCCGACGAGGTTGATGAACATCGGCAGGTTGGAGCCGTCGACCAGGCTCACGTCGTAGAAGTCCAGACCGTCCCACGCGTTGAGGTTGAACTCCGCCAGCGAGGCGGGGATCGCGCCGTAGCCGGGGCACCGGAGGCGGCCGTCGCAGTCGCCGGTCTCGCAGTGGCCGCGGCCGGCCGCGTCGAAGGAGCAGCCGGTGCGGCCCCAGAATCGGCCGTTCCAGTGGTCGGGCACGCGGACGGAGAGGCTACGGCCGGGCGGCAGCACCCAGCCGGTGGTGGTGAGCGCGGGCTGAGCGGTCTGCTGGCCCGCGCCGACCCACACGGTCTGCCGGACGTGGTTGACGAAGGTGAAGACGCGGGTGCCCGCGGTGGGGGCGAGAGCGGAAGGGGCGCCCGAGCCGACCGACGGCGAGGACTTCGGCCGGGCGCCGCGCGACGGTTCGGCGGGCGTCGGCCGCGCGGACGATGCCGGCTTCGACGGCGACGCGGTGGGCGGCGCCGTCGTCGGCACGGCTCCGGTCGGCGTCGAGAGGGTCGAGGAGGCGGACGGGCGCGGCGCGGCGGCCGTACGCCCGTCCGCCGCCGAGGACTGCCGCCCGCCGCCGCCCGCCACGACGTACACCGCGACGCAGACGCCGACGACGGCGATCACCGCCGCCGACCACGCGGCGCCGCGCTGACGGCTGCGCCTGCGCCTGCGCCCGCCTCTGCCCCTGCTCCCCATCGGCTTCCTCCCGCTTCACGCTTGCCGCGGCCGGTTCACTCAGGAGACGGCGGGCGCGGACGGCGGATAACGGAAACCGCGGCGCGCAGGGGGGTGCGGGAGGAGGGAGAAAGGCACGGACGGCGGACGGCGGTCGGCGGTCGGCGGTCGCGGGTCGGCGGAACCGGAACGCGGGACGAAAGGCATCGGAACGCGGGCGGGGGAAGGCCCGCGAGGCCCCGGCAGGCGCGGGACCTGCGCTCATCGACGGGGCCGCCGGATGGCCGGCCGAGCACGGCTGGGAGAATCCTGGGCGAACGCTGTGCACGGCACGGCGCCCGAGAGGGTCGCAGGGCCGATACCCGCCGCATGTATACCCCATGTGTATAGTGCCTGCCGGACCCGCCCGAGCAGGTCCTCCATCACCATGAGGGGGAACTCCGACATGCGCACGACCACGGCGCGCCGAGCCCGCGCGCTGACCACGCTGCTGGCCGCCGCCACCATGGCCTTCACCCTCACCGGGTGCAACGGCTACGACAGCACGTCCCCGGCCGCCGCCCGCAAGCACATGGCGAAGAGCGGCCCCGCGGCGTTCGCGACCGACGCGAAGGGCACGGTGGACTGCCGCAAGGTCAAGTGCATCGCGATCACCTTCGACGCCGGGCCGAGCGTGCGCACGCCCCAGATACTGGGCATCCTCAGCAAGTACCACGTGCACGCGACCTTCTTCACGCTCGGCAAGAACCACGTGATGAAGCACCCGCAGATGGTCAGGGACATGGTCGCGCAGGGCCACGAGGTGGAGACCCTGACCTGGAGCCACCAGATCCTCACCAAGATCAGCTCGTCCGAGGTCCGCAAGGAGATCACCGAGGGCCGGGACGCGGTGCACAAGGTCGCCGGGGTGACGCCGACCCTGCTGCGCCCCCCGCAGGGCCGGACCAGCAGCAAGGTCACCAAGATCGCCAAGGAACTCGGCATGTCGGAGGTGGTCTGGAACTCCAACGGAGCGGACTACAAGACCACCGACTCCAAGCTGATAGCTTCCCGGATACTCAAGTCGGCCAAGCCGGACGGGATAATCCTGCTGCACGACCTGGTCGACAAGACGAACAAGGGCTACAACGGCACCGTGGCGTCCATCGCCCCGATCATCTCCACGCTCCAGGCCCGCGGTTACACCTTCGTCACCGTCAAGCAGCTCCTCGCGCCGGGGACGCCGCAGGCGGGCAAGGTCTACAAGTGACCCGGTGATCCTGTGACCCGGCCGCCGCACGGCCCCCAACGGGCGATCGACGTCCGGGAGATCGACGTCGGAGCGATCGACGTCAGAGCGGCCGACCCGCGGCCGGCCGCCACCCGCCGTCAGCCGAATACCGCGGCGAGCCAGCTCTCGGCATCGCGGGTGAGCGCGGCGGAGGCGGCCTCGGAGCCGGCGCCGCGCTCCGCGCCCGGGGCGAAGTCGTGGATGGACAGGCCGACCGTCGCACCGAAGCGGTTGCGGCCGAAGACCCGGTACATCGCGTCCTGGGTGCGCAGCCCGATGAAGTACGGGTTGCGGTAGTCCAGGACCACGGCGGCCGGAGCGGACGCGCCGGGCAACGTCACCGTCACGGTCTCCCCGACGGCCGTCCCGGGCGCCAGGCCCAGCGCGCGGGCCGCGGTGTCGAGCGCGTCGGGCGCACCGGCCGCGGCCGGGCCGTCGGCGGTCGCGAAGACCGCCTGGCGGCCGGTGAAGTGCGTGACGTACTCGCGCAGGGTGTGCAGGTAGAAGTCGTTGTGCTTGTCCGCGCCGTCGTACTGGTTCGCCCAGTCGTCGACGAAGATGCCGCTGTGCACGTACCGCAGCCGGCAGCCGCCGCCCTCCAGCGGCTCGATCACGTGCTCGAGCTGGTTGAAGGTCTGCTGGGAGATCCCGGCCGCGTCCTCGGTGCGCGCGGTGAGGCGGTGCGGCGGCTCCCACACGGTGACGGTGCCGCCGAAGGGGGCGGCGCCGCCTTCCTTCGGTTCGTACTCCATCGGCCACAGCCAGCCTGCGGTGCCGGTGGTGATCGCGTCCCACACCTCCTGCGGGCTCGCCGCGATCTCCAACTCCTTGACGATCTCGAACCGTTCAGACATCTTTGCCACTCTCACCCTTCTGCAGGGGCGTGCCGACCGTGTAGACCACGTGGTGCACACCCGATCCGAACATCCGTGACTCCGCCACCGTCAGCGGGATCACCGGCAGTCCCTCCTGGAACAGCCGTCTGCCGCGGCCGATGACCACGGGGTCGACCAGCAGGTCGAGTTCGTCCACCAGGCCGCGGGCCAGCAGCCACCGCACGAGCGTGGCGCTGCCCATCACGCTGATCGCGGCGCCGTCACGCCGCTTCAACCCGGCGATCTCAGCGGCCAGTTCCTCCTGGTCACCGCCGCCGAGCAGGGTCGAGTTGTTCCACTCCACCGTGTCGAGGGTGCGGGACACGACGTACTTCGCGACGCCGTTCATGTGCTCCGCGCCGGGTGCGTCGGGCATCGCGGGCCAGGCCGCGGCGAAGCCCTCGTACGTCCTCCGGCCGAGCAACAGCGCGTCGGAGCGGGCCATCTGCGCGGCGACGGTACGGGCCATGTCGTCGTCGAAGTACGGCCCGTGCCACTGGTCGGGGGCCTCCATCACGCCGTCGGCGGTCAGGAACTCGGTGACGATCAGCTTTCTCATCGCGACTCCTCAGGGGACTCGGGGCGCTCGCGGCGCTCGGAGCCTTCGGCCGGGGCGGCTGACGGGATCTCGGCCACCGACTCGTTTGCCGGGCGGGCCAGTTCGGCCAGCGTCTCGGGCTTGACGGTCGGATGGAGCGCGACCACGACGCGGTGCGGGCGGCCGCCCTCCGCGTCCGGGTCGTGGTACTTGGCCACCAGGGCGCTGACCCCGCGGGTCAACTCCTCCACGAACGCGGCACGTTCGGCCGCCGAGGCGAAGCGCACCTCCGCGTCGAGCGCGTAGGTGGCCACCCGCTGCCGGGCCCGGCTCGCGCCGGTGATCAGCGCGCCCACGTCCCGCACCAGCCGCGCGGCCACCGCCAGCAGCCACCGCGCCGACAGCTCGTCCCGGGCCCGGGCCGGGTCCGGCTGCACCGCGGCCAGCGCGCTCGGCGAGATCACGTACGAGGCCGCCGTCGCCCGCATCATCCGCTCGGTGACGTTGCCCTTCCTGCGCTCCCCCGCCAGCTCCACCAGTCCGTGCCGCTCCAGCGCCTTCAGGTGGTAGTTCACCTTCTGCCGCGGCAGGTCCACCCGCGCGGCCAGCATCGCCGCCGAGGCCGGCCCCTGCCCCAGCTCGGCCAGCAGCCGGGCCCGTATGGGGTCCAGCGAGGCGGCGGCCGCCGCCGCGTCCTCGATCACCGTCACGTCCAACATGTCCCCACCGTCTCACCGAAAACTTTTTTTGTCCAGCGCGTTTTTGTTGTCGGTGAGTCGGGGGCCGAGGCGGGTGTACGCGCGGGCATCGCGTGGACGCGGCGCGGGGATCGGTCGGACGCGCGGGCCGGGGGGGAGGCGCGGCGCGGGGATCGGCTGGACGCGCGGGCCGGGCAGAGCCGGGCCGGGCCGGGCGGAGGCGAGGGCGGACGCGCGGGCCGGGGGTCGGCCGGAGGCGGGGGGCCGGGCGGAGGCGAGGGCGTACACGTGGGCCGGGGGTCGGCCGGAGGCGGGGGCCGGGCGGGGGCGAGGGCGTACACGTGGGCCGGGGGAAGCGGGGCGCGGGGGTTGGCCGGTCGGCGGCGTGATATCCAGTCGTCGGAAAGCTTCGCCGGGGCGGCCGGCCGGGCGCGGCGACAGTACGGACGGAGGTGGCCGCGCATGGCGTGGTGGAGGCTGCTGCGGGCGCGCCGACCCGAGGGGGCGACGTTCCTGCTGCGGCGACGGAACAGCAGTCCCGGCATCGACCGCTCGTACGGCGACGCGCGGCTCGTCGCCATGCGGGCGGCGGCGCTCCAGGGTGGCGCCGAGCGGTGGCCCGACATCCGCGGCCATCTGGCGGCGGCCGAGGGCCACGAGGATCTGACCTTCCTGGTCGAAGGGGTCCAGGACGTCGCCCATGTCGAGCGGTGGATCGCCGAGGTGGTCGCCGCCGACCCCGACGACACGCTGGCGCTGCTGGTCTCCGGCGCCCGCTACGTCGCGTCGGCCTGGCAGGCGCACAGCGGGTACGAACCCTCTTCCGTGTCGGAGGAGCAGCGGGAGGTGTCCCGGGAGCGGCTGCTGGTCGCCGAGACGCAGCTGTCCGAGGTGGCCGAGCGCGAACCGTCGTGGGCGGCGCCCTGGTACTTCCTCCAGGTGAGCGGCCGTGGTCTGCGGGTCGGGCAGGAGGAGGCGGAGCGCCGGTTCGAGGCGACGTGCCACCGGGCGCCGGGCCATGTGGCCGCGCACCGGCAGCAGTTGCGGCAGTTGAGCGTGAAGTGGGGTGGCTCGCGGGACCGGATGCACGCCTTCGCGCGGCAGGCCGTGCTCGCCGCGCCCGACGGCAGCGGACTGGGTCAACTCGTCGCGCAGGCCCACCTGGAGGACTGGCAGGAGGCCGGCGGCGATCCGGACTCCACCCTGCTGCGGGCCCCGGAGGCGGTGCGCGCCCTGCACGAGGCGGGCGCGCGCTCGGTGCACCATCCGGCGTTCGTCCGGCGCCGGGACTGGGCGGTCGGCGTCAACACCTTCGCGCTGGCGTTCGCGCTGGCAGGTGAGAACGAAGCGGCCCGGGCCATGTTCCGGATGGTGCGCAAGCTGCCCACCGAGATGCCCTGGCGGTATCTCGACGAGCGCTCACCCGTCGCGCCCTTCCTCGCCTGGCGCGCCCGCGTCGGCGCCTGACCGGCCGCCGGCCCATTGGGCGCGCACGCCGTCGTCGGCGGTCCGCTGGACCCGTTGGCCGCCCCCGCGCGGGTTCGTGGACCCGTCGCGCCGCGCTCAGGCCGCCGGGCCCGGGACGCCCGAAGCCTCGCCCGGGACGCCCGAAGCCTCGCCGGGGACGGTCGGCGCCGGGCCGTACTCCCGCATCGCCCACTCCACGACCGCCTCCAGGTGGGCGTGGTGCGCCCCTTTCCAGTAGACGCGTTCGCAGGCGGTGCAGCGGGCGAAGACGTCGTAGGACTTCTGGGTGCCGTCGCGCAGCCGGTCGCGGACGGTGTCCTTGTCCGCGGCAGCGAGGGTGCCGTTGCAGGCCACGCACCGGGTCCAGGGCGCCAGGGGCGGCGCGAACCGGCCGAGCACGTCGCGCAGTTGCTCCTCCGGGCGGTCGCTGTAGACGTACCCGCCGGCGAAGATCTCCCGGCGGCGCAGCAGTCCCCGGTCCCGGGAGAGCATCACGCGCCGCTCCTGCGCGGACCGGCGGGCGAGCGCGGGGTCGCCGATGTCCTCGTTCTCGTACGCGGTGTCGACGCCGAGCAGCCGCAACCGCCGTGCCAGCGTGCCCAGATGGACATCGAGGAGGAACCTCGGCGGCGGGTCGGGGATCTGCTGCGGCCGCCGCACCGCCTCGACGGCGACCTCCTCGCCCGCCCCGGGCACGTGCCCGACGGACACCTCCCGGCCGTCCACCCGCAACCGGCCCACCTCGGTGAGCGGGATGCCGAGGGACTCCACCACGTGCCCGAGCGAGGACGCCCCGTCCGTCGCCACCTCCGCGACCGCCCCGCGTCGCTCGGCCGCCACGAACACGTGCAGTTCAGGGGCGATGCGCACGCTGATCCGCGGCAGGCCCTCGGTGTTTCGCCTCACCCCCTCAGCATCCCACCGCCGCGCTCCCGCCTGCCACGGCTTTCCGCCCCACCGCCGGGCGCCGGTAACCAGCAGGGGACGCTTTCGGGGCTGTCGGTGGGTCCGCTTACGATGGCCGGATGGAGATCAGGAAGACGCGCTTCGACCACCCGGACGCGATACGGCTGAACGACCTGGTGCAGTTGGAATACGCGGAGCGGTACGGCGACGGGGACCTGACCCACATGGCCGCGGACCACTTCGACCCGCCGCAGGGCCTCTACCTGCTGGGGTACGACGCCGACGGGAAGCCGGTGGCCAGCGGCGGCTGGCGGGCGCAGGACGCCTCGCCGGAGGGCTTCGAGGACGGCGACGCGGAGATCAAGCGGATGTTCGTGGTGCGGGAGGCCCGCGGCCGCGGCTACGCCCGGGCGCTGCTGGCCGAGCTGGAGGCCACGGCCGCGGCGGCCGGCCGCACCCGGATGGTGCTGGAGACCGGGCAGAAGCAGCCCGAGGCGATCGCGCTGTACGAGTCGTGCGGGTACCTGCCGGTGGCCAAGTTCGGCTACTACCGGTACGAGGCGCTGAGCGTGCACCTGGGAAAGCCGCTCACCGCCTGACGCCCGGGGCCGTCGCTGGGGCCATGCGCCGGCGCCCTTCCCGTTGCGTTGCCGTTGCCGTTGCCAGGGCGTCCTCCGGCGCGCGGTCCGCTCACCTCGTACCGAGTGCTCGGCTCATGCCGCGCGGCACCCGCTCACCTCGTGGCGCGCCGCGCGCGCCGCCGGCCGCTCCACCGCCACAGCAGCGTGCACACGCCGCCCACCACGAACGTGATCAGCAGCGCCAGCCACAGCGGCATCTTCACCTCGGGCACGATCAGCCGGATCTTCACCCGCTGGGTGTTCTCGAAGATGAACACGAGAGCCAGCGCGCACAGCACCAGAGCGGCGATCCGGCGCGGCGTCAGCATCTCCCGCACGCGGCCGCCGCCGGCCTTGGCGGCCTTGTCGGTACTCATCGCGCCCACCTGCTTCCGCTCCACGGTCGCCCCCGGTCCCCATGGTCGCCGCAGTGACGGCCGCGGGGGCCGCGGGGCGAGCCGAACGGGTGATCGCGGCCCCGCCGTCAGGCCACCCGCTCGACGTCATGAACGCAGTTCCTCGTACACCGCCATCACGCTGCGGGCCTGCTGCTCCACCTGGTCGTCGACCGGCACCCAGCGCGGCCGGTAGGCGGCCTCGTACGCCTCGCACCAGGAGTCGACCAGGCGGGTCACGGCGGGCAGCGCGGCGATCCGGCGCAGCATCGCGGCGGCGCGCAGCGGAATGCGCTGTGCGTAGACCTGGATGCTGGTGACGCGCGCGGTGGTCATCTCCGGCAGCGGGCCCGCGCTCGCGGGACGGACCGCCGGGTCCCATTCGGCGCTCAACTGGGGCCCGATGCCGACGAGTTCGCGTACGGTGCGGAGCATCGGGCCGTCGGCGCCGATCGTTCGGGGGTCGATCCGCGCCAGCATCCTCGCCACGGTGGGCAGATCGCGGCGCAGCGCGGCCCCGGCGGTACGCAGGGCGCGGTCGGCGTCAGGATGCGGGGTGGTGTCGGCGGCGCGGTCGCAGGCCCACATCGGCACCTCGACGATGGCGGTCACCCCGTCGTACCGCTCGGCGTGCGCCCAGGTGGAGTGGGCGCCGTCGCCGGCGGCGGGGTCGGACGTGGGCGGCATGACGTAGACCCCCGGGCCGGGGCTCGGCCACTGGAAGGCGTCGGAGGAACCGCTCTCCAGCGGGATGTCGAGTTCGGCCGCGGACTTGCCGATCCGCTCGGCCACGCCGGGCACGTCCCGGGTGAGCTGTACGAAGCTGCCGCCGACGTCGATGCCGTGCAGCGAGCACTGCAGCACCGGTCGCAGCCGGTCGAGGAGTCCGACCAGGGTGCGGGTCTCGGGCAGTGCCGCGGAGCGGACGGTGCCGTCGTGCGGCAGCCACTCGGGTTGCTCGGCGGCGCACGGCCGGAAGAAGTGCTCGTAGTGCCGGCGCAGCGTGTAAGGCCCGGGTAACCAGGGCTCGTTGAGCGCCGCGCCGTCGGGGTCGATGCACAGCAGGAAGTGCCAGGTGCTGCCGTCGCCCGCGCCGGACCTGCATGTCTCGGCGATCCGCTCGGCCAGCCGCAGGACGGTGGCGCCGCCCACCGCGGCCTCGTTGGCGTGCGGTCCGGCCACCACCAGGACGTTGCGCGGCCCTTGACCCACCGTCAGCATCAGCAGCGGACGGCCTGCTCGCGATCTGCCGACCTCCCCCAGCCGGCACAGCCCGCGGTATCTCAAAGTGAGTCGACGAGCACCATGAGTGACGTCGGCTGTCGTCGGATATTGCTCTCCCGTCACCGCAACCCCCTGCCGCGGACCCCCGAGCCCGCACCCCGCATGACGACTTCGAGTTCGGTTCCGTCAGTAGGTCACGCCCCGCGCAAAGGTGTCAACGGTGCTACCGACACCGTTCCCGAGCTGTGCCGCGGGCGCCGCCAGCGCAGGCGGCACGGCGCCGTGCCGGCGGGCCGCGGTCGGGCGCGCGCCCCGGCGCGGCGGCGGGCGCGCCGGCGGATGCGGGACGCCGGCGCGGGAACCCGACCGCGACCGCGCCACGCGCCTCGGCCGCGGACAAGGCGCAGCTCAGCAGCAGTGCGTCACGATGTCCCGCCGGCTCACCACCGGGCCCCTCGCCCGCGCGGCCCGGCGCCGGCGACCGCACCGGAAGCACCCACCAGAGCCTCTTTCCGGCCACCGCGGACACCCGCGCCCGCCCCCCTGACACGGTCGGCCGGGCCCCCGGGCCTTCCCGACGGTGACCGGACGAGCTACGGCAGATACGCCGGTCCGACGACGGCGACCGCCGCAGGCACGATACGCAGCAGACCGGGAACCGGAACGGGAGGGAACGCATCAGGCGGTGGCGGGCCTGGCCCGGTTCGCCCCCGAAACCCGCGGCCGGACCGGGACGCCGCCGGGCGGACCGGACCCGTACCGGAAGGACCGGGACCGGACCGAAGCGGATCGGAACCGTACCGGAACGGGTCGGAACCGTACCGGACGGCCGCTGGTGGCCCCGGGCGGACGCGGGGCCACCCGGGCGCCGTGGCTTCAGGCCGATTCGGCCGATCTGGCGGCGGGGAGCGGCGAGTTGAGGAGAGCGGCGAAGCGGCGCCCGGACGCGGACCACTCCTCCGCGACCTGCCAGCCGGCGGCTCGGGCGACCGCGCGCAGGGCGCCGGGGCCGAGCCGGGCCCACGGGAAGTCGACGCCCTGCCGGCCGCGACCGTCCTCGACGCGTACGGTCAGCCGCTCGTCGACCTCGTGCGGCGCGGCCTCGGCGAGCAGCCGGCCGCCCGGGGCGAGGACACCGCGCACCCGGCGGAGGAGGGCCACCGGGTCGCCACCGATGCCGATGTTGCCGTCGGCGAGCAGCGCGGTGTCCCAACGGCCCTCCGCCGGCAGCCGGTCGAAGACGGAACGGCGCAGCACCGCTCCCCCGGTGCCCCTGGTGCGTTCGACGGCCACCGGGTTCACGTCCAGCCCCAGCACCGGCATACCGCGGCGGGCCGCCCCCGCGACCAGGCGCCCCGGGCCGCAGCCGATGTCGAGCACCGGGCCGCGGCAGCGTGCCAGCAGCGTGCGGTCGGCCTCATCCGGCGGCGCGCACCAGCGTTCGACCTCCAACGGCAGCAGCCAGCCGTCCGCCCGGCGCAGGAACAGCGGACCGCGCCCCTGGGCCAGCGCCCGGGCGTACGGGTCTCCGCCCCACGTGGGCGCGGGCGCCGGCGGCGCGGCGGTGCGGCTCATCGCGGTTCTCCCGTGCGGGAGCCGGCCGAGGCTGCGGTGGATGCGGTGGATGCGGCCGGTGCGGCGGGCGGCGGGCAGGCGGCTGCCGGGCGCGTCGCCGGCACGACGGAGGCGACGGGGCCGGTCGGCAAGGTGGTCAGGGCCGGCGCGGCGGGCTCCTGGAGCACGGCGGACATGTCCCGGACCGCGTGCCAGGTGCCGCGCCAGGTACCGGTGACCTTGGAGCGGCCCGAGCGCGGGGTGTAGGGCACGTCGGCCTCGGTGATCCGCCATCCCGCGTCGGCCGCCCGTACGACCATCTGGAGCGGGTAGCCGCTGCGGCGGTCGGTGAGTTCCAGGTCGAGCAGCGCGGCGCGGCGGGCCACACGCATCGGGCCGAGGTCGTGCAGACGCAGCCCGGTGCGGCGCCGGACCAGCCGCGCGAGCTGGAGGTTGGCCAATCGCGCGTGCGGCGGCCAGGCGCGCGGCGAGGTGGGCCGGCGGCGCCCGAGCACCAGGTCCGCGCTCCCGGCCAGCACCGGCGCGGCCAGTTCCGGCAGCAGCGCCGGGTCGAGGGAACCGTCGCAGTCGCAGAAGCAGACGAGTTCGGCGGTGGCCGCGCGCAGCCCGGCGTCGCAGGCGGAGCCGAACCCGCGCACCGGCTCGCGTACGACGAGGGCCCCCAGCTCCCCGGCGATCCGCGCGGAGCCGTCGGTGGAGCCGTTGTCGACCACGATCGCCCGCCAGCCGGGCGGGATACGGCCCAGGACCCAGGGCAGGGCGGCGGCCTCATCGAGGCACGGCAGGACGATGTCGGCGGCGGGCGCTGGCTTGGTCACCCGCTTCACCCTAGGGACGCCGAACGGACATACCGGATGCGCGGTCCTTACGAAACGCGGACGGCGGGGCCCTGCGGGCGCCCGGCCGTGGTCACTGTCAGTGGTGGGTGCCAGACTCGGGAACATGAGCAGCGCACCCGTGTCCGTATCGCCGACGCCGCCGCGTGACGCGCGGCGGCGGGTCCTGGTCGTGGACGACGACCCGACCGTCGCGGAGGTCGTCGCGAGCTATCTGGACCGGGCCGGGTTCGCGGTCGAGCGGGTCGCGGACGGTCCGTCGGCGGTGGCGCGGGCGGCGGCGATCCGGCCGGATCTGGTGGTGCTCGATCTGATGCTGCCGGGCATGGACGGTCTGGAGGTGTGCCGGCGGCTGCGCGAGCCGGGGCCGCTGCCGGTGGTGATGCTCACCGCGCGTGGCGACGAGGACGACCGCATCCTCGGCCTGGAGGTCGGCGCGGACGACTACGTGACGAAGCCGTTCAGCCCCCGCGAGCTGGTGCTGCGCGTGGAGTCGGTGCTGCGGCGGGCGGGCAGCCCGCCCGCGGCCGGCCCCTGGCTGCGGGCCGGGTCGCTCGCGCTGGACCCCGCGGCCCGGCGCGCGCTGCGGCAGGGCGAGGAACTGGCGCTGACCATACGCGAGTTCGACCTGCTCGCCTTCTTCCTGCGGCACCCCGGCCGCGTGCTGGGCCGCGAGGAGCTGATGCGTCGGGTGTGGGGCTGGGAGTTCGGCGACCTGTCCACGGTCACCGTGCATGTCCGGCGGCTGCGCGAGAAGGTCGAGGACGACCCGGCCCGGCCCCGGCTGATCAGCACGGTGTGGGGGGTGGGCTACCGCTTCGACCCGGCCGACGTCGGCTCTGCCGCCGACGGCACGGGCCCGGCCGCGGGTACGGACGAGGGCGCGGGTGCGCACCTGGCAAGGGAGGGGGACGCGGGGCCGGCGCCGGACGGGACCGCGAGCCCCCCGAGTGAGGTGCGCGATGCGTGACGTCCTGCTGATCGCCGCCTATGCGGCGATGGGCGCCGCGGCGGCCGGGCTGCTGGGCGCGCTGGCGCTGCGGCTGCTGCGGAACCGCTCGGTCGCGCTGTCGCTCGCCGTGGTCGCCGCGGTGACCGTCGCCGCGATGCTCGCGGGCACCCTGTCGGTGGCGTGGGCGATGTTCCTGTCCGAGCACGACCTCGGAGTGGTGACCACGGTGTGCGCCATAGCGGCGGTGGTCTCGCTCGCGGTCGCCCTGATCCTGGGGCGGCGGGTGGTGGCGGGCAGCCGCGCGCTGACCGAGGCGGCCCGCGCCTTCGGCGACGGCGGCCCCTTCGCCGCCCCCGCCCAGGCACCCACGGCCGAACTGGCCGATCTGGGGCGCGAGCTGGCCGCCACCAGCGCCAAGCTGGCGGCTTCCCGGGAGCGGGAGCGCGCCCTGGAGGCGTCCCGGCGCGAGCTGGTCGCGTGGATCTCGCACGACCTGCGCACCCCGCTGGCCGGGCTGCGGGCGATGACCGAGGCCCTGGAGGACGGGATAGCGGAGGACCCCGCGCGCTACCACCGGCAGATCCGCGCCGAGGTGGACCGGCTCAGCGGCATGGTCGGCGATCTCTTCGAACTCTCCCGCATCCAGG
The DNA here is from genome assembly GCF_040702025.1 of Streptomyces sp. NPDC088194. Lineage (NCBI taxonomy): Bacteria > Bacillati > Actinomycetota > Actinomycetes > Kitasatosporales > Streptomycetaceae > Streptomyces > Streptomyces sp. NPDC088194. The sequence goes on from NZ_JBFBIV010000008.1 coordinate 124,117, forward strand.
CCGGGGTGCTCGCGCTGACGCCCGCCCGTATGTCGGTGTACGACCTGGTGGGCGACGCGATCGCCGGCGCCAACCCGCTCGCCGCCGAGCACGGCGTACGGCTGGTCGGCGACCGGGTGGAGCAGGTGCCGATCGAGGTGGACGGCCGGGAGATGACCAGGGTGCTGGCGAACCTCCTGGCCAACGCGATCCACCGCACCCCCGCAGACGGCACCGTGGCGGTCTCTGCCCGGCACGACTCGGCCTCGCACTCGGTGGTGCTGTCCGTCACCGACGGCTGCGGCGGCATCCCGGCGGACGACCTGCCGCGGGTCTTCGACACCGGCTGGCGCGGCACCGGCGCGCGCACCCCTCCGGCCGGCGCCGGCCTCGGACTGGCCATCGTGCGCGGCATCGTGGAGGCCCACCACGGTCGCGCCTCGGTGCACAACGTGCCGGGCGGCTGTCGCTTCGAGGTCCTGCTCCCGGCAGCGGGATGACCCGAGGCCGCCCGGCCGACGACCGCCCCCCGGTCCTACGCCGCGGCCCGACCAGCGCCGCCGCCCGTGACCACCGCCGGCCGTGACCGTTACCGCCCATGACCGCTGCCGCGCGGGCCGCGCCCTGGGCGACGGCCTTGCCGTGAGCGCGGCCGGCCCGTGATCCTGGTGCGGTGCCCGGTCAGCGGAAGCGGAGACGTCAGCGGCTCGACGCGAGCCGTCGGGCCGCCGCTCGCACGGCCGCCGGCACGGGCCGCTGGGACGTGGTCTTCGAGACTCAGGACGAGCGGGAGTGGCGCGCCCGGCTGCCCGAACTGCTCGCCGGGGACGAGCCGATCGACCCCGCCATGGCCCGGATCGACACGCTCTGTGGCCGGCTGGCCCAGCCGACCACCTACCGGTTGAGCGTCTTCGTGCCTGACCCCGCCGGCGGCCGGCCTCGTACCGACCCGGCTCGCTGATCCCGAACGGCCCTTGGCAACGTCGGCCGTGCGGCCGACCCCGCGCGCCCGTTACCGACGGGGGGTACGCGGCACGCGGGCCGGCCACCCGGCCCGGAACACCCGCCCGGCCCGGAACACCCGCGCACCCTCATCACGCCAGCGCGGGCACCTCCATGGTGAGCACGGGCCGGGCCGCCGCCGGGTCGCCGGGCGCGCCGGGCGGAGGCGCGTCGAGGACCGCCGGGACACCCAACGGCATCGTCAGCGTGGACGCGCAGTGCCCGAAGCCGAACTCCTCGACCACCGGCACCCCGAGCGGCCCGAGCAGGTCCACCAACAGGTCGCGCACCGCGTCGTAGGGCCCGCAGTCCGCCCAGGAACCGAGCACGACCGCACCGACCCCGTCGAACCAGCCCGCCCGCAGCAGTTGGGTGAGGTAGCGGTCGAGGCGGTACGGCTCCTCGCCGACGTCCTCCAGCAGGAGGATGCCGCCGGCCGCCGACGGGCGCGCGTACGGCGTGCCGAGGTCGGCGGCGAGCAGGGACAGGCAGCCGCCGAGGGTGACTCCCTCGGCCCGGCCGGGGACGAGGGTGCGGGCACCGGCCGGGGCCAGCACCTGCACCGTCTCCGGCTCGAACAGGGTGCGCCGCAATCCGTCGCGGGTCGGGGCGTCGTCGAGGAAGGTGGCGGCCGCGGCCATCGGGCCGTGCACGGTGGCCAGGCCGAGCCGGGTGGCGACGGCCTCGTGCAGGGCGGTGATGTCGCTGTAGCCGATGAGCGCCTTCGGGGGCGCGGCCCGCATCTCGTCCCAGTCCAGCAGGTCGACCATCCGCTGCACGCCGTAGCCGCCGCGGGCGCAGAGCACCGCGGTGGTGGTGGGGTCGCACCAGGCGTCCTGGAAGTCGTCCGCCCTGGCCTGGTCGCTGCCGGCGAGGTAGCCGGAGCGGTGAATGTCCAGGACGTGCGGGGCCACTTCCGGCTCCAGGCCCCAGCCGCGCAGCACCTCGACACCTGCCGCGAGCCGGTCGGCCGGTACCGGTCCGCTGGGGGCCACCACGGAGATCCGGTCGCCCGGGCTGAGCCGGCGCGACCGGATCAGCGCGGGCACGGGGACGCCGACGACATCGGCGACCCGTCGCAGCCGTTCGGTCATGAGGTCGGCTCCTGCCCGGTCATGTGGTCAGCTCCAGCGCCGGCACCCCGGCCGGGGTGAAGCCGAACACCTGGCCGTAGAGCGACAGTTCGGCCTCCAGACAGGTCACCATGGTGTCGAGCAGGCGGAAGCCGTGGCTCTCGCCGGCGAAGGCGCGGTACGCGTGCGGAATGCCGCGCCCTGCGACGGCGGCGAGGAACCGCTCACACTGCACCGGCGGGCAGATCACGTCGTCGAGCCCCTGGAGCAGCAGGAACGGCACCCCGATCCGGTCGCTGCGGTTGATCGGCGAGCGGTCGCGGTAGCGCTCGGGCACCTCGTCGACCGGTCCGACCAGCGACTCCAGGTACTGCGACTCGAAGTCATGGGTCTCACCGCCCTGCTTCGACCAGCCGAGCAGGTCGAGGATCGGGTAGATCACCGTGCCGCAGGCGTAGGTGTCGGTGCTGGTCAGGGCCGCCGCGCTGGTCCAGCCACCGGCGCTACCGCCCCGGATGGCGAGCCGGTCCGGATCGGCGGCGCCCTCCGCGACCAGCCCCTGGGCGACCGCGGCGCAGTCCTCGACGTCGACCACGCCCCACTGCTCGCGCAGCCGGTTGCGGTACTCGCGGCCGTGGCCGGTGGAGCCGCCGTAGTTGACCTCGGCGACCCCGATGCCGCGCGAGGTGAAGTAGGCGATCTCCAGGTCGAGCACCATCGCCGCGCGGCTGGTCGGCCCGCCGTGCACCCAGATCGCGTACGGCGCGGGGCCGTCGGCGGTGATCTCCGGGTGACGCGGTGGGTAGACGTGGGCGTGCACCTCGCGGCCGTCGGGGCCGGTGAAGGTGCGGGCGACCGGTTCGGGGAGGTACGCGGGGTCGACCGTGTCGTGGTGCGCGTTGCCGATCACGCGGGTGCGGCCGACGGCGGTGTCGAGCTCGACCACCTCGTAGGAGGTGCGGCCGCTCGCGGCGATGCCGATCACCCGGCCGCCGGTGGCGGCGAGGGTCGGGTTCCACTCCGTCCACGGGCCGGGGGCGTCGATGACGTCGCCGGTGGCGGTGTCGAGCAGCCCGAGCCGGGGGGCGCCGACGCCGTGCAGCACCGCGATCAGGCCGTGCTCCAGCGGCTGGAACCAGCGCTGGCCGAGCTTCCACAGCGCCCCGGCGAACTCCTCCTCGCGCGGGCACAGGTTGACCGCGTCGCCGCCCACCGGGTCGACCCGGTGGATGTTCCACCAGCCGGTGCGGTCGGTGGCGGCGAGCAGGGTGCCGTCCGGCGCCCACTCGGCCTGCGAGACGGACTCCTCGGGGCCGCCGATCAGGGTGCGGGCCGGACCGAACACGCCGTCGGCGCCCACGTCGGCGATCCGCAGCTCGGTGCCGTCCCACGGCATGAGCGGGTGGTCCCAGGCGAGCCAGACCGCCCGCGCGCCGTCGGGCGACAGCCGCGGTCCGGTGACGAAGCGGTGGGCCTCGGCGGCCAGTTCGCGTACGGCGCCGCGGTCGTCGGCGGCCGAGCCGTCCAGCGGGACGGCCGCGGGCACCCGGCGCACGTCCGAGGGCCCCTCCCCGGTGAACTCCTCCAGCACGCCCCAGACCTCGCCGCGCTCCGGGCTGATCGTGAGGTCGGCCCAGCGCAGACCGCCGCCGACCGGCGAGACCGGGGTGAGCGGGCGCGGCTCGCTCTCCGGCTGGTCGGGGCGGAAGGCGTACAGCCGCTGGTCGAGGTGGTGCGCGAAGACGATCAGCGCCGAGCCGTCGAGGACCGCGCCCGCCCAGGGGGTGCCGCCGTACTCGATGACGCGGCTGCGGACGTTCCAGGGCGCGGGCAGCGGGCACTGCTCGGTGCCGTCGGGCAGGCGGCGGATCAGCGCGCGCCGGCCGCCCTCGGCGGGGCGGGGCGAGGTCCACCACACCTCGTCGCCGACGACGCCCACGAACTCCGGGCTGCCGTCGTGCGAGGCGGCGGTGGTGGCGTCGATCGGTGACGGCCAGGTGCCGTAGGCGACGGCCGTCCGGTCGGTGGTGGTCATCGGGTGCCCTTCCCGGTGGTGGCGGTCGCGGTGCCGGTGGTGTGCGCGGCGGGTGCGCCGGTGCGGCGCAGGAAGCGGTCCAGCACCTCGACCCCGAAGTGCAGCGCCTCGACCGGGACATGCTCGTCCACGCCGTGGAAGAGCGCGTTGTAGTCGAAGCCGGGCGGCAGCTTCAGCGGCGAGAAGCCGTAGCCGGCGATGCCGAGCCGGGAGAACTGCTTGGCGTCGGTGCCGCCGGACATGCAGAACGGCAGCACGTGGGCGCCCGGGTCGAAGTGCTCCAGGGACTCGCGCATCGCGGCGAAGGTGGGCGAGTCGACGGGCGCTTCGAGGGCGACCTCGCGGTGGTGGTACTCCCAGTCGACGTCCGGCCCGGTGAGCCGGTCCATGGTGGTGGTGAACTCCTCCTCGCCGCCGGGCAGCACGCGTCCGTCGATGTGGGCGGTGGCGGAGCCGGGGATGACGTTCACCTTGTAACCGGCCTGGAGCATGGTCGGGTTGGAGCTGTTGCGGACGGTCGAGCGGATGAAGGACGCGGCCGGGCCGAGCTTGGTGAGCAGGGCGTCGATGCTGTCGGGGTCGGTCGCTCCGTCGCCGTCGGTGACGCGGTCGAGGTCGACGTCCACGCCCTGGAGCGCGGCCAGTTCGGTGAGTGCGGCGCGCACGGTGTCGCTCAGCCGCAGCGGCCAGCGGTGGTCGCCGATCCGGGCGACGGCGGCGGCGAGCCGGCTGACGGCGTTGTCCGCGTTGACCTTCGAGCCGTGGCCGGCCCGGCCGCGCGCGGTGAGCTTGAGCCAGGCGGTGCCGCGCTCGCCGGCCGCGACCGGGTAGAGCCGCAGGCCGTCGCCCGCGTGGAAGGTGTAGGCGCCGGACTCGCTGATGCCCTCGGTGCAGCCCTCGAAGAGCTCGGGGTGCTTGTCGGCGAGGAACCCGGAGCCGTAGTCGGCGCTGTCCTCCTCGTCGGCGGTGAAGGCGAGCACGATGTCGCGGACCGGGCGGTGGCCCGCCCGGGCCCAGTTGCGGACGGTGGCGAGCACCATCGCGTCCATGTTCTTCATGTCGATGGCGCCGCGGCCCCAGACCACGCCGTCGCGGATCTCGCCGGAGAAGGGGTGCACGCTCCAGTCGGCGGCCTCGGCGGGCACCACGTCGAGGTGGCCGTGCACGAGGAGCGCGTCGGCGGACGGGTCGGTGCCGGGGATGCGCGCGACCACGTTGGCCCGGCCGGGGGCGGACTCCAGGATCTGCGGCTCGATGCCGGCGTCGGCGAGTTGCCGCGCGACGTATTCGGCTGCGGGGCGTTCGTTGCCGTCGCCACCGCCGCGGTTGGTGGTGTCGATCCGGATCAGGTCGGAGGTGAAGCGGACCACCTCGTCGAGCGCCTGTGCGTCGACAAACTGCTCAGCCATACTGCTCCTCCACGGCCTGCGAAACGAGTGTGGTGACCGCCTTGAAGGCGCGGATTCCTTCGTACATGGTCGGCAGGGTGTAGGCCACCCGCCGCTCTCCGGTGCGCTCGACGCCGGGTACCACGGTGGCGGCCCCGGCCAGGTGGACCGCGTCGAACTCCAGCTCCACCGTGTACGGCCCGGCCTCGGCGGGTGCGTGTTTGACGGCGAGCGCGGCGGCCTGCTTGGCGGCGGACCGGATGTCGGCGGCGGTGCGCGCGGGCGGGCGGCACACCGCGGCGTACCGCGACACGTAGTCCTTGACGGCGACCGTGTGGGCCTCGGGGGCGTATCCCCGCGCGTCCAGCCCGGTCCGGTCGTCGCCGGTGACGAGCACCACCGGGACGCCGTACTCGGCGACGACCAGGGCGTTGAGCCGGCCCTCGCTGGCCGGCTCGCCGTTGACCCACACGCCGGTGATGGAGTTGGCGAGGTAGGTGTGGGCGAGGACGCCCTCGGTGCCGGCGCCGGTGTGGTACCCGACGAAGGCGATGCCGTCGACGTCGCCGTGCTGGACGCCCTCGACCATCGACAGGTCCTTGTGGCGGCCGGTGAGCATCTGGGCGCGCTCGTCCAGCTTCTCCAGCAGGAGGTTGCGCATGGACCAGTGCGCCTCGTTGACAAGGACCTCGTCGGCGCCGCCGTCGAAGAAGCCGGCGATCGCCGCGTTGACGTCGGACGTGAACATATGGCGGCAGCGCTGCCACTGCTCGCTGCCCGGCAGGACGTCGGCCGGCCACGTCACGCCGGTCGCGCCTTCCATGTCCGCCGAGATGAGGATCTTCGTCATGAGCGTCACGTTACGCGGCCCCGTGACGGCCGTGCCAGCCCCTCCTCCCCGCCTGTGGATAACTTCAATGGTCCAGACCTCTCGGGCGGGCCGGTCCGATCCCGCGGGCGGCCCCTCACCTCACCCCTTCCGGCCCGCGACCAGCCACTTCGACGGCACCGCCACCCGCTCCCCGGCCGCGTCGAACTCGACGGTCAACAGGGGTTGTTCACCTTGCGCGAGTATGTCGAGGCCCGCGTCGGAGAAGTAGCCGGGCACCGCCGCGTCGGCCACCTCGCCCGGCGCGATGCCGTGCGAGAAGATCGCCCGGAGTTTCAGCGAAGGACCGGCCGGCGCCGCGGCGAGCGCGCCGAGCACCCCCTTCGCCGCCTCCGCCAGCTCCAGCGCGAAGACCCGGCCGCGCACGCCGGTCAGCTCGGCGATGCCCGCCACCAGTTCGGCCCGGTCCTGCGGCGCGCACTGGTGCAGCACGCCCCGCATGTACACGTTCGCGTCACCGGTCTCCGCGTGCAGCCGCCGCATCGCCTCGCGGTCGACGGCGTCCAGCACCTCGTAGCCCGCCGCGCCGTGCGGGTCCGCCCGCCGGGCCCTGGCCACCGCCTCCCGCGACAGGTCCGCACCCACCACCCGGTCGTACCGGCCGGCGAGGAAGCGCGTCTGCGTGCCGTTGCCGCAGCCCAGGTCGACCAGTGGCAGCCCCGGGTCGAAGTACCCCTCGAAGTGCGGCAGATGCAGCGCCGACGCGAGCGCGGGCTCGACGTCCCAGAGCGCCCCGCCCACCTCGTCCGGCGCGTCCTTCCAGAAGCTCTCCCAGACCTGCTGGTACTCGCCGGTCACCTTCATGGGTACGCACCTCCGCCGTGGAACCGCCGCATGTCCTTGCCCGCTACCCCTGTTCACCCCCGCGCACGCCCGCGCGCGCGTAGCCGCCCCGCACCTTCTCCCCCTGCTCCCCCGCACACCCCGCAGGAGCCACCCGGCTCACAGGCCCCGCGGCAGGGCCAGCTCGCACCAGACCGTCTTCCCGTGCGCGGACCGGCTGGTGCCCCACTCGCGGGCCAGCCGGCTGACGATCCGCATGCCGCGCCCGCCCTCGTCCTCGGCGCCGGCGCTCAGCAGGACCGGCACCGCGTGGTCGTCGTCGCCGACCTCGCACAGCAGGGCACCTGCCCGCACCAGCCGCAGGCTCACCCGGTCGGTGCGCGCGTGGCGCAGCGCGTTGGTGACCAGCTCGTCGACCAGCAGCTCCGCGCTCTCGCCGATCGCGTCCAGACCCCAGCCGTGCAGCGCCGCCCGGACCAGGCCGCGGGCCCGGGCCGCCTCGCGCGGGTCGTTCGCCAGCTCCCAGGCCGCCACGTCGCCGCGCGGGATGCCGTTGAGCCGCGCCATCAGCAGCGCCACGTCGTCCTTGCGGCCACCGCGCGGGTTCAGGGCGCGGATGATCGTGTCGCAGGCGTCGTCCATCGACGCGGCCGGGTGCGCGGCGCTCTCGCACAGGGCGGCGAGCCCGGCGCCGATGTCCTGGCCGCGCACCTCGACCAGGCCGTCGGTGCACAGCACCAGCCGGTCACCGGGCGCGACCGGCACCCGGACCGTCTCGAAGGCGACCCCGCCGACGCCCAACGGCGCGCCGGTGGGCACCTCCAGCAGCTCGCTGCGCCCGTCGGCGGCGCGCACCAGGACCGGCGGGATGTGCCCGGCGTTGCCGATCAGCAGGTCGGACTCGACCGGGTCGTAGACCGCGTAGAGGCAGGTGGCCAGGTACTGCTCGCCGAGCCGCTGGGCGAGGTCGTCGAGGTTGCGCAGCAGGTGCGCGGGCGGCATGTCGAGCCCGGCCATGGTCTGCACGGCGGTACGGAACTGGCCCATCATCGCGGCCGAGTTCAGGCCGTGCCCCATCACGTCGCCGACCACCAGGGCCAGCCGGGAGCCGGGCAGCTTGATGGTGTCGAACCAGTCGCCGCCGACCCGGCCGAGCCGGGTGCCCGGCAGGTAGCGGGTGGCCACGTCGCAGCCGGGCATGCGCGGCGCGATGTGCGGGAGCATGCTGTCCTGGAGGGTGTCGGCGACGTTCTCCTGGTAGGTGTACATCCGGGCGTTGTCGAGCACGAGCCCGGCGCGGGCGGCGAGTTCGGCGCCCGTGACACGGTCCATGTCGTCGAACGCGGGCCGCTCCCGGTGGCGCAGCAGGATCATGAAGCCGAGCACCACGTCGCGCGCCTTGAGCGGCACCACCAGCATCGAGCGGTGGTTGATCAGCGGGCTGATGTCGCGCTTGGGGAACTGCGCGGCGATCGCGTTGCCCATCTCCTCGCTGATCCGCGGCACCAGGACGGGCTCGCCGGTGGTCATGCAGCGGAAGAACGGGGTCTGCGCCGGGAACGGCATGGACTCGCCGACCGGCACCACGTCGTCCCAGCGGCCCGGCTCGTCGGTGTGCTCGACCGCGACGCGGTACCACATGGTGGTGACGTCGGGCGGACCGTCCGGGAAGCCCTCGCCGGCCAGTACCTGCTCGCGCAGGTAGGTGCCCGCGACGTCGGTGAAGCGCGGCACGACTGCCGCGCTGACCTCCTCGATGGTGCGGGCCAGGTCCAGGGAGCTGCCGATCCTGCGGCTGACCTCGTTGAGGAACTCCAGGTGCTCGCGGACCGCCGCGTACTCCAGGTCGGGCGCCAGGTCGTCGTCCGCGGTCGAGGGCCCCGTGCCGCCGGCCACTCCGACGACCGCCGATGCGCCGGCGTGCGCTCTTCGCTCCCCAGCACCCGCGCCCACACCCGCGCCCGCTCCCGCTGCTGCGCCGGCATCCGCATCCGCGCCCGCATCCGCTCCGGCGCGGGCGGCCTCGGCGGCCCGCCGTCTTGCCTCGCGCTCGGCCCGGCGCGGCACGCCCCAGTCCGGGGTGACCGGCACCCGGTCCTGGCGGCTGACCTCCAGCACCGGATACCCCAGCTCCAGCACCTGGGCCACGATCCGGGCGCTGTCCAGCGGGTTCATGCTGGGCAGGATCTCCGGTAACCGCTTGGCGAGCTCGTCGGAGCCCGGGAACTCGGCGAACACCGAGTGCAGCGCGAAGCCCGGCGCGATCCGCTCGAAGACCTCGGCCGGCTCGGGGGCGTCCGACCCGGCCGCGGCGAGCGCCTCGGGGTCCACCACCCCGGCCTGCACGGCGTCCGCGGCGAGCACCAGCAGCCGCTCGGGCCCCGGGCCGACCAGCGGATACGCCCACCACAGCAGGTCCAGCGGCCGCGCGTCGTCCGCCCCGCCGCCCTCCTCAGCGAGCAGCACGCCCGCATCGCCGAGCGGCCCGCCCGCATCGCCGGCCACGCGGTGCGCCCGATCGAAGACCCGGGCCCGCCCCGCGGTGGGATACGCGCCCTCGCCGGCCTGGACCGGCTCCGGGTCGTCCTCCACCCAGGCAGCGTCCAGAGCCCCGACCACGGGCAGCACGTCGACCGCCGGGCGGCCGACCGCCTCGTCCCTGGTGGGCCCGAACAGGCGCCTGGCCCCCGTGCTCCAGTGGGAGATCTCACCCGCGACGTCGACGACCACCACCGCGAGCGGCACCCGGCCGGAAATCACTGGCGGATTGCGGCGGTCCATGGTTCGTTGGGCTCCTTCCCGTGGCAGTCACGGGGTCATGCCCGGGCGCGCCTGAGCTTGTCCCCGGCACATGATCCGCGATGCCGATACCACGGTACGGCCGGACCGGACCAGCAGGGGAGGCAAAGCAGGAAACCGGCGTACGCCCGCACGGGAGCAACCGATCCGAGCGTGCTAGCGTCCAAACCCTGTGTTCGAACTCTTGTCACGGTGGAGTTCGTTCCCGCCGGACGGGACCCCGGCCGGGACACTCCGCACCCGCTACCGGAAGAGGCCACGTGACCACCTGGCAGCCCGCGCGCGTCGCTGTCGTCCGCGGACCGAGGGGCCTGCTGCGACGGGTCGATCTGCGCCACCCGGTGGTCATCGCCACACTGCTGGCCGCCGTACTGCACGCGGTGTGGGCGCTGTACCTGGCCAAGGACTCGGGCGACATGGCCGCCCAGTACGCGTGGACGGAGTTCATAAAGGCCCACCCCGCCGCGTCGTACAACCTGTCCTGGTACGGCGGCATGCACCCGGCCTCGTACAGCATCCTGTCGCCGTACATCATGGCCGCGCTCGGGGTGCGGATGACCGGGGTGATCGCCGGCACCCTCACCGCGACGTTCTCCGCGGCGCTGCTGATGCGGGCCCGGGTGAAGCGGCCGCTGGTGCCGGTGCTGTGGACGACGTTCGCTCTTTGGGGTGATGTCGTCTCGGGCCGGGTCACCTTCGCGCTGGGCATGCTCTTCGCGGTGGTCGCCACGATGGTGCTCTACCCCGTGGAGCGGGCCGCACGCGGCCGGTCGCCGCGGCTGGCGCTCGCCACGGTCATGGCGGCGTTCGCCACGATGTGCAGCCCGGTCGCCGGGCTCTTCCTGCTCGTGGTCGCCGCCGCGCTGTTCCTGACCGGCCGGCGCAAGGACGCGTACATACTGGCCGCCGCGCCGCCGCTGGTGGTCGGCGCCACCTCGCTGCTCTTCCCCTTCTACGGGGTGCAGCCCTTCAAGTGGTACTTCGCGATCATCCCGTTCGCGGTGTCGGTCGCGATCGCGCTCGCGGTGCCCAAGGCGTGGAAGGCCATCCACCTGGGCTCGTGGGTCTACGCGGCGGGCGTGGTGCTGACCTTCGTCATCCCCTCGCCGATCGGCAGCAACGTCGAACGGCTCGCGCTGCTGTACGGCGGCACGATACTGCTGATCGTCGCGATGGCGAGCACCTGGGGCACCAAGCGGACGCTGCTGCTGTGGCTGGCCTTCGCCGGGACCGCGTCCTGGCAGATCACGAAGCCGATAGTGGACCAGGTCACCACCTCCTCGGGGACCTCCTCCGTGCAGGCGTCCTCCCTGATCCACGAGTTGCGCACGCTGCGTGCCGACCGCGGCCGGGTCGAGGTGGTACCGCTGCGCTCGCACTGGGAGGCGTCCGGCCTGTCGCCGTACGTCAACCTCGCGCGCGGCTGGAACCGGCAGGCCGACGTGGAGCGCAACCCGCTCTTCTACGACGGGACCCTGACCCCCGACACCTACCGGGACTGGCTGCGCCGCTGGAGCGTCAACTACGTGGTGCTGCCCGCGGCCCAGCCGGACGGCGCGGGCGTCGCCGAGGCGAAGCTGGTGGCGGCGGGACAGCCCTGGATGACCGAGGTGTGGCACGACCCGGACTGGCAGGTGTATTCCGTGACGGGTGCGGACCCGATGGCGGACCCGCCGGCCGTGGTCGACCAGGCCGGCCCTGCCGATCTGACCGTCACGATGCCGAGCAGCGGGTCGGTGCTGCTGCGCATCCCGTGGTCGCCCGTGCTGGGGATCGAGGGGGCCGCCGACAACGACAGCGGGTGCCTCGCGCCCGACGGTGACTGGACGCGGCTGTACGCGCCCAAGGCCGGGACGTACAAGATCGGCGGGACCTACGCGCTGATCCGCGGGACGCAGTGCGACAAGGCGCAGATCCAGGACGGCACCGGCCGCAACCCCTCCTCCGGGGGAGGGTGACCCACCCACCCGGGCGGCCTGTCCTGTCGGCCCGTCCTGTCGGCCCAGGGACCGCCCCCGGTGGTTGATCGCTGGGGGTACCCCCTCTGAGCACGTCCCCGCGCCCCTTGAGGGTCGGCGTCCTTCCGCGGAAGGAGCCGCACCTGTCTCAAGGGGCGCGGATGGCTGCGCGCTCGGCCGCATGCTCACAGCCGGTCCCTGGACCGACAGGACAGGGCGCTGGGGAGGGTCCGCCCGGGCCGCCCGCGGGGACTAGTCCGCGTGGCCCAGCTGGAGGTCGCGTTCCGTGCGGCCGCCCCCGGCGACCTGGAGCACCGTGGCCACCGGCGGGTACCCCGCCGCGATGACGGTGTACTCGCCGGCCGCGAGGTCGACGAACCGGAAGTGGCCGTCAGGGCCGGTGGTGACGGAGTCGACGACGTTGCCGGCGGCGTCGAGGAGGGTGACGCGGGCGTCCTCCACCAGGCGGCCCCCGGGCGCGCGGACGATGCCGCGCAGGGAGGCGCCGCCGGCGAGCTCGACGTCCTGGCGGGTCTCGCGGGACGCCTGGACGGTGACGGGGAGGGCGGCCGGCCGGTAGGCGGGCGCGCTGGCCGCGAGGGTGTACTCCCCGGCGACGAGTTCGGTGAGCGCGTAGACGCCCTCGCGGCCGCTGCGGGAGGTGGCCACGACGTCGCCGCGTACGTCGGTGAGCGTGACGATCGCGTCCCGGACCGGGGTGCCGTCGGCGGTGTGGACGGTGCCGGCCAGCCGCCCGGCGCCGCCGAGCACGACGTCGAGTTCGACCGGGTGGTCGCCGACGGCGACGGTGACGGCCTGCGGCTGGTGCCCGCCGGCCGCGGCGATCAGGACGTAGCTGCCGGCGCCCGGGGTGCTCAGGGCGTAGCGGCCGTCCTCCGCGGTGGCGCCGCGGCCGACCTGGCGGCCGGAGCCGTCGATGAGGGTGAGGGCGGCGCGGCCCACGGAGGTGCCGTCGGAGTGCTGGACGGTGCCGCACACCGGGACGCCGCCCTGGCCGCGCCGGGCACCGGGCACCACCGAGTCGGGTGCGGGACCGCCGGGGGCGATCGTGGCGGTCACGGCGGCGGGGTTCGCGCCGTAGACGGGGTCGTGGCCGGACTCGTAGGGGGTTTCGTACCCGGGGTCGTAGCCGGGGTCGTAACCGGGTTCGTACGCCGCCTGAGCGGCGGGGCCGTGCTGGGTCACCAGGGGTTTCTCCTTGAGCAGGAAGGTGATGAGGAAGCCGAGGACGAGGACCGGCACCAGGTAGAGGAAGATCCGCGGCATGGCGTCGGCGTACGCGTGTACGTATCCGTCGCGAAGGGACGCGGGCAGGGTGCGGACCAGTTGGGGGGTGACCGACTCGGGGTCGGGCAGTTTGACGCCGCGCGGGAGGTCGTTGGCGAGCTGGTGGCTGAGGCGGTTGGCGAACAGGGTGCCGAAGACCGCGGCGCCGACGGAGCCGCCGATCTGCCGGAAGTAGTTGTTGGCGCTGGTCGCGGAGCCGATGTCGGTGGGCTTCACCGAGTTCTGCACGGCGAGCACCAGGACCGGCAGGATCAAGCCGATGCCGAGGCCGAGCACCGCCATGTAGACGCTGTACTCGGGGCGCGCGGTGTGGGCGTCCAGCCGGGAGAGCAGATACATCCCGATCGCGGACAGGCCGCTGCCGACCAGCGGGAAGACCTTGTAGCGGCCGGTGCGGCTGATGAGCTGCCCGCTGCCGATGGAGGCGACCACGACGCCGAGCATCATCGGGAGCATCAGCAGCCCGGAGCCGGTGGCGCTGGCGCCGTCGACCATCTGGAGAAACGTCGGCAGGTAGCTGGCGGCGCCGAAGAGGGCGACGCCGACCACGGCGCCGATCAGCGCGGAGGTGTTGAACACCCCGTCGCGGAACAGCCGCAGCGGGATGACGGGTTCGGCGGCGAACCGCTCCACGAGGACGAAGAGCAGCACGCACACGACGGTGCCCCCGGCGAGCCCGAGGATCTCCTTGGACCGCCAGCCGTAGGTGGAGCCGCCCCAGGTGGTCAGCAGCACCAGGCAGGTCGAGCCGGCCGCCAGCAGCAGGGCGCCGATCACGTCGAGCCGGGGCCGGGCGGTGGGTTTGGGCAGCTTGAGCACCAGGCTGATCACCACCAGGGTGACCAGGCCGAAGGGCACGTTGATGGAGAAGCACCAGCGCCAGGAGGCGTGGTCGGTGAAGAAGCCGCCCAGCAGCGGTCCCGCGACCGAGGCGACGCCGAACGCGGCGCCGATCAGGCCCATGTACCGGCCGCGTTCGCGGGGCGGCACGATGTCGGCCATGATCGCCTGCACGCCGATCATCAGCCCGCCGCCGCCGATGCCCTGGATCGCGCGGAAGGCGATCAGCTCGTTCATCGTCTGGGACCAGGCGGCGAGCGCCGAGCCGACCACGAAGGTCAGGATCGCGAACTGGAAGACGCTCTTGCGGCCGAAGAGGTCGCCGAGCTTCCCGTAGATCGGCAGGCCGATGGTGGAGGAGAGCAGGTAGGCGGTGACGACCCAGGACATCCGGTCCAGGCCGTGCAGTTCGCCGACGATCTTGGGCAGTGCGGTCGCCACGATCATCTGGTCGAGGGCGGCCAGCAGCAGGGCGAGCATCAGCCCGAGGAAGACCAGCCGAAGCCGGCGCGGGGTGAGGGCGCCCGGCTCCCCCTCGGGGCCGGTGGCGAGCACGTCGGGGGGCGGCTGCGCCGCACCGCCCGCCGTGCCGTCCACCGGCCCGGCCTCGCCCAGGACTTCGTCCGGGTGAGGTTCCCCCAGTCGCTCGATCAGCGTGCCGCCACTCACTGCCACTCCCCTCGTCACACCTGCTCCGCCACCGTCTCCCGCCATGAGGCGACAACGACGGACGGACCCGGCGAGTCTCAGGAAGTTGGCAAAACCACCCTTACTGGTGAATGCTCGCGAAACCGGGCGAGTATCGGGGGAGTTACTGCTCCACCTCGGCGGCGAGCTTGGCGAGCACCTCGTCGTGGATGGCGTTGAGGCCCTTGGGGGCGAACGTCCGCTCGAAGAAGCCGCCGACGCCCGTGGCGCCCTGCCAGGCGGTCGCGTTGACCACCTTGCTGCGGCCCTCGCCGGCCGGGGTGACGGTCCAGGTGGTCACCATCGAGGAGTTGCGGTCGGTCTCGACGAGCTGCCCGGCGGCGGGCGCGGTGACGTCGAAGAGGCACTCGCGCACGCGCTTGCTGGTCGCCTGGAGCTTCCAGTGCACGACGGTGCCGGCGCCCTCGCCGCCCTCGCGGACCTCGTACTCGCTGTACTGACCGGGCAGGACCCGGCCGCGGGTGCCGGCGTAGTCGGCCAGGGCGGCGAACACCCGCTCCGGCTCCGCCGCGACGATCCGCTCCGTGGTGGCCTCGACCAGCGCCATGACTTCTCCTCGGGTCCATGCCCCTGCGGGCATCGGGGTGCTTGGTGCGCGCACTTCCTCACGCGACACACCAGCCAACCACACTCGCTTATCGAATCTGTGTTCTATTGTGGGTAGCGGGCGGCCATCGGACCGCCCGTGGGGGCCGGACGACGGAAGGAGGGCACGATGCGCTGGGACGGGCTGAACGCCGAGGACTCCGCGGGTGCGCTCTTCGGGACCTCGGCGGTGACGACGCGGACCTTCGACACCCCTGGATTCCGCGGCATCACCTTCCACGAGGTGCGGGCCCGCTCGATCCTCAACCGGGTGCCCGGCACCTCGCGGATGAGGTTCGAGTGGACGCTCAACCCCTACCGCGGCTGCTCGCACGCCTGCGTCTACTGCTTCGCCCGCAAGACGCACAGCTACCTCGACCTGGACACCGGACTCGGCTTCGACTCGCAGATCGTGGTGAAGGTCAACGCGCCGGAGCTGCTGCGCCGCGAACTGGCCGCGCCGCGCTGGCAGGGCGAGCACGTCGCCATGGGCACCAACGTGGACTGCTACCAGCGGGCCGAGGGCCGCTACCAGCTGATGCCCGGCATCCTCACCGCGCTGCGCGACCGGGCGAACCCGTTCTCGATCCTCACCAAGGGCTCGCTGATCCTGCGCGACCTCGAACTGGTGCGGCAGGCCGCGAGCGTCACCGATGTGTCCATAGCACTGTCGATCGGCTTCCTGGACGGGGAGTTGTGGCGCAGCGTGGAGCCGGGCACGCCTTCCCCCGAGACGCGGCTGGCGGTCTGCCGCACCCTGAGCGAGAACGGCATACCCGTGGGGGTGCTGATGGCGCCGGTGCTGCCCTTCCTCAGCGACTCCCCCGCGCAGTTGCGCGCGACGGTCCGGGCGATCGCCGCGGCCGGCGCCACCTCCGTGACGCCCCTGGTGCTGCATCTGCGGCCGGGCGCGCGGGAGTGGTACACCGCGTGGCTCAGGCAGCACCACCCCCACCTGGTGCGGCGGTACGAAGCGCTCTACGCGGGCGGTTCGTACGCGCCGAAGTGGTACCAGCGGCGGATCACCCGGCAGGTGCACGAGTTCGCGGCGGAGTTCGGCTGCGGCCCGGCCCGGCTCGGGGCGATGCGCGGGCGGCCGGCGCCCGGGGAGGACGCCGAGGAGACGGTGGAGGGCGCCGCCGGAGCACCCGGCGCGAGGTCGGGGCCGGGACGGGAGCCGGGGCGGGAGCCGGGGTCGGGTCCGGGTCCGGAGAACACCCAGCTCACCCTGTTGTGAACTGCCTAGAATGCGGGGCATGGTGCGGATCAGGACGATGACCGAGCCGGACGTGCCGGCCGTGTCGGCGATCCGGGTCCGCGGCTGGCAGCACGCGTACGCCGGGATGGTGCCGCAGAGCCACCTCGACGCGATGGACCCGGCCGACGACGCGGCGCGGCGACGGGAGTGGTTCGTACGCTCGGCGGGGCGGGTACACAACCTGGTGGCCGAGGAGGCCGCCGCCGACGGCACCGCGCCCGTGATCGGCTGGGCCGCCTTCGGGCCATACCGGGGCGAGGACACCGGCGCGACGACCGGGGAGTTGTACGCGCTGTACGTACGACCGGACCGGATCGGCACCGGCGCCGGCCGCGCGCTCACCGCGGAGGTGGTCCGCCGCTCGGCCGAACTCGGCCGCACCCGGCTGGCGTTGTGGGTCCTCACCGACAACGTGCGGGCCCGCCGCTTCTACGCCGCCGCCGGCTTCTCACCCGACGGCGCGACCATGACCGAGCTGTACGACGGCGTCCCGGTCGAGGAGACGCGCTACACCCGCTCGCTGCCGTAGGGCGAGCCCGAACCGGCGCAGCGCGCCCTACGGTTCGCCGCGGCCCGTAAGGCCGGTCGCGCCCCGCCTCCTTGCCGCGGCTTGCCTCCTTGCCGTGGCTTGCCCGGGCGGGTCGCCCACGGCCGCTCATCTGTCACGCACCGAAATCACCTGTGCAAAGGACTGGCGGCCAAGTTACCCGCGAGTTACCCTCGGAGGACACGCCAGGCGGCCGGTGAACCGACCGCTCGGCGGATGCCGTTGTCGGTTCGGCACTGTGCGGCGTGGCCCCGGGACAGGGTCCGCCGGCTCGCGCGGGCGCGCACACGCACCGCTTCTGCGGTCAGGCCCGCGACTCCACTCATCCCTCTGCCGTGCGCCCGCGCGCTGCGCGGCGCGGCTCTTGCCACTCCTGGAGTCACGCGATGGACCGTCCCTCCACTTCTTCCGCGACCGCATCGAACACGCCGACCGACTCGGCCGCCGAGTCCGCCCGGTCCACCCGGTCCGCGACCGAACCGCCGCTCCTCCCCTCCGTGGTGGCCGTGGTCGGCCTGGGCACCATGGGCACCGGCATCGCCGAAGTGCTGGCCTGCGCCGGCCACGAGGTGGTCGGCGTCGACATCGACGACGCCGCCGCCCGCCGAGCCGTCACCGCCCTGGAGGCCCGTACCGCCCGCCAGGTCGAGCGCGGCCGGCTGACCCCGGCCGAGCGGGACGACGTGCTCGCACGCTTCCGCACCTTCCCCGAGCTGCGGGCGGCCGCCGCGGCCGACCTGGTGATCGAGGTCGTCTCCGAGCGGTACGACGTCAAGCGCGAGGTGTTCACCGCGCTGGACCGTATCGCCAAGCCGGGGGCGATCCTCGCCACCGGCACCAACGCGCTGTCGGTGACGCGGCTGGCGGCGGAGACCGGGCGGCCCGACCGCGTGCTCGGCCTGCACTTCTTCGCGCCCGCGCAGGCGATGAAGCTGGTCGAGGTGGTCTCCACGGTGCTGACGGCGCCCGAGGCGACCCGCACGGTGACCGCGCTGGTGCGCAGCCTGGGCAAGGAGCCGGTGCCGGTCGGCGACCGCGCGGGCTTCATCGCGGACGGCCTGCTCTTCGGGTACCTGAACCAGGCGGCGGCGATGTACGAGGCGCGGTACGCCACCCGGGAGGACATCGACGCGGCGATGAGGCTCGGCTGCGGGCTGCCGATGGGCCCGCTGGCGCTGCTCGACCTGATCGGCGTGGACACCGCCACCACCGTGCTGGAGGCGATGTACGAGGCGAGCAGGGACCGGCTGCACGCACCCGCGCCGGTGCTGCGGCAGCTCACGGCGGCGGGGTTGCTGGGCCGCAAGTCGGGGCGCGGCTTCTACAGCTACGAATCCCCCGGCTCGGGCGCGGTCGTGCCGGACGCCGAGACGCCCCGCAAGCGCGGCGGGGGCGCGCGGGGCCGTACGGTCCACACGGTCGGCGTGGCCGGCTCCGGCACCATGGCCACCGGCATCGCGGAGGTCTTCGCGAAGGCCGGGTTCGAGGTGGCGCTGGCGGCCAGGACGCCGGAGAAGGCGGCGCGGGCGCTGGCCCGACTGACGGCCTCCCTGGACCGATCGGTGGCCAAGGGGCGGCTCACCACGGAGCAGCGCGACGCGGCGGTGGCGCGGGTGACGCCGGCCGGGTCGTACGACGTCTTCGCGGACGCCGACCTGGTGGTCGAGGCGGTCGCGGAGGACCTGTACGTGAAGCAGGAGCTGTTCCGGGTGTTCGACAAGGTCTGCCGGCCGGGCGCGGTGCTGGCGACCACCACGTCCTCGCTGCCGGTGGTGGCGATCGCGCGGGCCACCGGGCGCCCGCAGGACGTGGTCGGCCTGCACTTCTTCAACCCGGCGCCGGCGATGAGGCTGGTCGAGGTGGTGCGGACCGTGCTGACCTCGGACGACGTGGTGGCGACCGCGCACGAGGTGAGCGGCGCGCTGCGCAAGCACCCGGTGGACTGCGGCGACCGGGCCGGCTTCATCGTCAACGCCCTGCTCTTCCCGTACCTGAACAACGCGGTGAAGATGGTCCAGGACCACTACGCGACCGTCGACGCGATCGACGCCGCGATGAAGCTGGGCGGCGGCTACCCGATGGGCCCGTTCGAACTCCTCGACGTGGTCGGCCTGGACGTCTCGCTGGCGATCGAGCAGGTCCTGCACGACGAGTTCCGCGACCCGGGCCTGGCCCCCGCCCCGCTCCTGGAACACCTGGTCTCAGCGGGCTGCCTCGGCCGCAAAACCGGCCGCGGCTTCCGTGAGTACGCCCGCTGAGCGGCGCGCTCCCCGGCTCGATGGCCACGGACGACGGCTCGGCGGCCGGAGGGCTCGCCGTCGATCATCGGCTGCCGCTCGTGTTACGTTCCCCGCATGCCGCAGCCTGTGAAGTCCGCCACCGACACCGCCAGCGGGCGCCGTGCGGCCGCTCAGCGCCACCGGGTACGGCAGGACCTCGCGTCGGCGGCCATGCGGCTGTTCGCGACGCAGGGGTACGAGGCCACGACCGTCGACGAGATCGCCGCGAGCGCCGGGGTGGCCCGGCGCACCTTCTTCCGGCACTTCCGGTCGAAGGAGGAGGCGATCTTCCCGGACCACGACGACACCCTGGTCCGGGTGCAGGCGGTGCTGGACTCCGCCGACCCGCACGAACACCCGCTGGACACGGTCTGCCGGGGCATCACCGAGGTGCTGCGGATGTACGCGAACGTGCCCGAGGTGTCGGTCGAGCGCTACCGGCTCACCCGCGAGGTGCCCACCCTGCGGGAGCGGGAGATCGCCTCGGTGGCCCGCTACGAGCGGCTGTTCACCCGCTACCTGCTGGGCCACTTCGACGAGGGCGCGCACCGCGACGGCGACGACGACCCGCTGCTCGCCGAGGTCGCCGCCTCCGCGGTGGTCGCCGCCCACAACCACGTGCTGAGGCGCTGGCTGCGGGCGGACGGCAAGGGCGACGTGGAGGCGCAGCTCGACCACGCCTTCGACGTGATCAAGGCGACGTTCGGCACCGGCATCGGGGCGGGGCGGATACCGTCCCGGGCCGGCACCGGCAGCGCCACGGCCGTCTCGCGGCAGGGCGAGGTGGTGGTCGCGGTGGCCCGTACGGACGCCTCCCCCGCGGAGATCCTGCGCAGCATCGAGGAGGCGCTGCGCAAGGCGTAGCGCCCGTCCGCCCCGTTCCCCCCGCTTCCCCTTCGCACATCGACCGCTGACACGGCCGCCCGGCGCCATCCGGGCGGCCGTTCGCATGCCGGGCGCCGGCGGATGCGGCGGGTGGCGTTCGCGTTGCTCGTCTGTACCGCCGGGGTGACACTTGAGAGAAATTAGTGGCACGCAGTGTCTTTACGGCTGGCACGCAGTGCCATACCGTATCCGTAGTCCGGGCACTGTCCCCCAGGCCCGGCCGGGAATCTCATCTGTTCGCCGAACCGACGACGGCACCTCCATCCCATCGACACCGCGTTCCCTGAACGAGCGTTGCCGCAGAGCGTGCGAACGCGCAGAACGCTTCGCCGGAGGCGAGTCACATGACGACGAGTTCCACGAAGGAAGTCCTGGACGCGATCCAGGCACCGGACGCCACCGCCGCCGACTTCGCGGCCCTGCCGCTGCCGGCGTCGTACCGCGCCGTCACCGTGCACAAGGACGAGGCGGAGATGTTCGCCGGTCTGGAGTCCCGCGACAAGGACCCGCGCACCTCGCTGCACCTGGACGAGGTGCCGGTGCCCGAACTCGGCCCGGGCGAGGCCCTGGTCGCGGTCATGGCCAGCTCGGTCAACTACAACTCGGTGTGGACCTCGATCTTCGAGCCGGTCCCCACCTTCGCCTTCCTGGAGCGCTACGGCCGCCTGTCGCCGCTGGCCGAGCGGCACGACCTGCCGTACCACGTGATCGGCTCCGACCTGTCGGGCGTGGTGCTGCGCACCGGGCCGGGCGTCAACAAGTGGCACCCCGGCGACCGGGTGGTGGCGCACTGCCTGAGCGTGGAGTTGGAGTCCGCCGACGGGCACAACGACACGATGCTCGACCCGGAGCAGCGGATCTGGGGCTTCGAGACCAACTTCGGCGGGCTGGCGGAGATCGCGCTGGTCAAGTCGAACCAGCTGATGCCCAAGCCCGCGCACCTCACCTGGGAGGAGGCCGCCGTGCCCGGGCTGGTCAACTCCACCGCCTACCGGCAACTGGTCTCCCGCAACGGCGCCGACATGAAGCAGGGCGACAACGTGCTGATCTGGGGCGCGAGCGGCGGACTCGGGTCGTACGCCACGCAGTTCGCGCTGGCCGGCGGCGCCAACCCGGTCTGCGTGGTGAGCAGCCCGCAGAAGGCGGAGATCTGCCGGCGGATGGGGGCCGACGCGATCATCGACCGCTCGGCCGAGGGGTACCGGTTCTGGAAGGACGAGCACCACCAGGACCCGCGCGAGTGGAAACGATTCGGCGCCCGCATCCGGGAGTTGACCGGCGGCGAGGACGTGGACATCGTCTTCGAGCACCCCGGCCGCGAGACGTTCGGCGCGTCGGTCTACGTCACCCGCAAGGGCGGCACCATCGTCACCTGCGCCTCCACCAGCGGCTACACGCACGAGTACGACAACCGCTACCTGTGGATGAGCCTCAAGCGCATCGTCGGCTCGCACTTCGCCAACTACCGTGAGGCGTGGGAGGCCAACCGCCTGATCGCCAAGGGCAAGATCCACCCCACCCTGTCACGCACCTACAGCCTGGAGGAGACCGGCCAGGCCGCCTACGACGTGCACCGCAACCTGCACCAGGGCAAGGTCGGCGTTCTCGCGCTCTCCCCGCGCGAGGGCCTGGGCGTCACCGACCCCGAACTGCGCGAGCGCCACCTGCCTGCCATCAACCTGTTCCGGGACGTGTGAGGGCACCCATGACGGACGACCAGCACCCGCAGGGCAACCCTGTGAGGACGGCGCCCCCGGCGAGCGAGCCAAAGGCGGCGCCGGTGTCGAAAGAGACGAGCGACAGGCGAGGCACGAGCGCGGGAGCGAGGAACGTCGACACCGGGTCGAAGCCGCCGGAGGTGAGCGAGCACAGAAAAAGGCGGGACCGGCCGTGGTTGATGCGGACGTACGCCGGGCACTCGACCGCCGAGGCGTCCAACGCGCTGTACCGGCGGAACCTGGAGAAGGGGCAGACCGGGCTGTCGGTGGCGTTCGACCTGCCGACCCAGACCGGCTACGACCCCGACCACGTGCTGGCGCTCGGCGAGGTGGGCCGGGTGGGGGTGCCGGTCTCCCATCTGGGCGACATGCGGCGGCTGTTCCAGGACATCCCGCTGGAGCGCATGAACACCTCGATGACGATCAACGCCACCGCGATGTGGATGCTCGCGCTCCTCCAGGTGGTCGCCGAGGAGCAGGGCGCCGACATCACCACGCTGCAGGGCACCACGCAGAACGACATCGTCAAGGAGTACCTGTCCCGCGGCACCCACGTCTTCCCGCCCGGCCCCTCGCTGCGGCTGACCACGGACATGATCACGTACGCGGTCAACCACATCCCGAAGTGGAACCCGATCAACATCTGCAGCTACCACCTCCAGGAGGCCGGGGCCACCCCGGTCCAGGAGATCGCGTACGCGATGTCCACCGCGATCGCCGTGCTGGACGCGGTGTTCGCCTCCGGGCAGATCCCGCGGGAGCGGCACGGCGACGTGGTCGCGCGGATCTCCTTCTTCGTCAACGCGGGCGTGCGGTTCGTCGAGGAGATGTGCAAGATGCGCGCCTTCGGCCGGATCTGGGACACCGTCACCCGCGAGCGGTACGGCGTCCAGGACCCGAAGCAGCGCAGGTTCCGCTACGGCGTGCAGGTCAACTCGCTGGGCCTGACCGAGGCGCAGCCGGAGAACAACGTCCAGCGGATAGTGCTGGAGATGCTGGCCGTCACGCTGTCGAAGGACGCCCGCGCCCGCGCGGTGCAACTCCCAGCGTGGAACGAGGCGTTGGGCCTGCCCCGGCCCTGGGACCAGCAGTGGAGCCTGCGTATCCAGCAGGTGCTGGCGCACGAGAGCGACCTGCTGGAGTACGACGACATCTTCGCCGGCAGCCATGTGATCGAGGCGAAGGTCGCCGAACTGGTCGAGCAGGCCGGCGCGGAGATGGCGCACATCGCCGAACTGGGCGGGGTGATGGACGCGGTGGAGTCCGGCTACCTCAAGTCGCAACTGGTGGCCGCGCACGCCGAGCGGCGGGCCAGGATCGAGTCCGGCGAGGAGAAGATCGTCGGCGTCAACGTCTACGAGTCCACGGAGCCCAACCCGCTCACCGCGGACCTGGACCGGGCGATCATGACGGTGGACCCGGCCGGCGAGGCCCGCGTGGTGGCGGCGCTGCACGACTGGCGGATCGCCCGCGACCAGCCGCGGGCCGACAAGGCGCTCGCGGAGCTGCGGGCCGCCGCCGCCGGCACCGAGAACCTGATGTCCGCCACCTTGGAGTGCGCGCGGGCCGGGGTGACCACCGGCGAGTGGTCGTCGGCGCTGCGCGACGTGTTCGGCGAGTTCCGCGCGCCGACCGGGGTGAGCGGCGCGCCGGTCGCGGTCACCGCCGACGCCGGCAGCGAACTGGCCGACGTGCGGCGGAAGGTGGCGCGGACCGCGGCGGAGCTGGGCGACGGGCGGCTGCGGCTGCTGGTCGGCAAGCCGGGCCTGGACGGGCACTCCAACGGCGCCGAGCAGATCGCGGTACGCGCCCGCGACGCCGGCTTCGAGGTGGTCTACCAGGGGATCAGGCTGACCCCCGAGCAGATCGTCTCCGCGGCGGTCGCCGAGGACGTGCACTGCGTGGGTCTGTCGATCCTGTCCGGATCACACGCGGCGCTGGTGCCGGACGTGCTCGCGCGGTTGCGGCGGGCCGGGGTGGACGACGTGCCGGTGGTGGTCGGCGGCATCATCCCGGCCGCGGACGCGGAGGAACTGCGCGCGGCCGGTGTGGCGGCCGTCTTCACGCCGAAGGACTTCGGTATCACCGTGATCATCGGCCGGATCGTGGACGAGATCCGGCGAGCGAACAAGCTGGAGGTATGACTGTGCAGTTCGGGCGCACCTACGAGGAGTTCGAGATCGGTGCGATCTACAAGCACTGGCCCGGCAAGACGGTCACCGAGTACGACGACCACCTCTTCTGCCTGCTCACCATGAACCACCACCCGCTCCACATGGACGCGAACTACGCGGAGCACACCACGGACTTCGGCCGCAACGTGGTGGTCGGCAACTACGTCTACTCGCTGCTGCTGGGCATGTCCGTGCCCGACGTGTCGGGGAAGGCGATCGCCAACCTGGAGGTCGCGTCGCTGCGGCACGTGGCGCCGACCTTCCACGGCGACACGATCTACGGCGAGACCACCGTGCTCGACAAGCGGCCGTCGAAGTCGAAGGACGACCGCGGCATCGTCGAGGTGGAGACCCGCGGCTACAAGCAGGACGGCACCCTGGTCTGCGTCTTCCGCCGCAAGGTGATGGTGCCGACCGCTTCGTACGTCAAGGAGCGCGGCGGCGAGCAGCCCGGCCGCCCCGAACCCGCAGCCGCCACGCCCGGCACCACGACCGCCACCACGACCGGCACCGACTCCCGGGGAGGGAAGTGACATGGCCGAGCGCCTCGCGCAGACCGATGGCCTGACCGACGTCCAGCAGGAGATCCTCGCCACCGTGCGCTCCTTCGTGGCCAAGGAGATCCTGCCCGTCGCCACCGAGCTGGAGCACCGCGACGAGTACCCGACCGAGATCGTCGCGGGCCTGAAGGACCTCGGCATCTTCGGCCTGATGATCCCCGAGGAGTACGGCGGCCTCGGCGAGTCGCTGCTGACGTACGCGCTCACCGTGGAGGAGATCGCCCGCGGCTGGATGAGCGTGTCCGGCATCATCAACACGCATTTCATCGTCGCCTACATGATCCAGCAGCACGGCACGCAGGAGCAGAAGGACTACTTCCTGCCGAAGATGGCGACCGGCGACGTACGCGGAGCGTTCTCGATGTCGGAGCCGGGGCTCGGCTCCGACGTGTCCGCGATCCGCACCAAGGCGGTCCGCGAGGGCGACGCGTACGTCATCAACGGGCAGAAGATGTGGCTCACCAACGGCGGCTCGGCGAACCTCGTGGCCGTGCTGTGCCGCACCGACGAGGGCCAGCCGCAGGACGCGCCGGCGCACCGGTCGATGACCACCTTCCTGATCGAGAAGGAACCCGGCTTCGGCCCGAACCCGAAGGTCTCCGGGCTCACCGTGCCCGGGAAGATCGAGAAGATGGGCTACAAGGGCGTCGACACCACCGAGCTGATCCTGGAGGACGTCCGCATCCCGGCCGACCGCGTGCTCGGCGGGGACAGCGGCCGCGGCTTCTACCAGATGATGGACGGCGTCGAGGTGGGCCGGGTGAATGTCGCCGCGCGCGGCTGCGGAGTCGCCCGCCGGGCCTTTGAGCTGGGCATTTCCTATGCGCAGCAGCGGCACACCTTCGGAAAGCCGATCGCCGAGCACCAGGCGATCCAGTTCAAGCTGGCCGAGATGGCCACCAAGGTCGAGGCCGCCCACCAGCTGATGGTGAACGCCGCCCGCAAGAAGGACTCAGGCGAGCGGAACGACCTGGAGGCGGGCATGGCCAAATACCTCGCCTCCGAGTACTGCAAAGAGGTCGTGGAGGACGCCTTCCGCATCCACGGCGGTTACGGCTTCTCCAAGGAATACGAGATCGAGCGGCTGTACCGCGAGGCGCCCATGCTGCTGATCGGCGAAGGGACCGCTGAGATCCAGAAAATGATCATCGGACGGCGGCTGTTGGAGGAGTACCGTGTCCAAGGCTGAATGTCCGCGTTCGCGGTGGTTTTCCTGAGATCAGGGTCACACTGCGTGAAGACCGGGGTCGCGGGAACCAGCCATCGACTCGCCCATCAGCTTGCCGAGTTGCCGGTGTCAGCCGATACCATCAATGAAAGCCGCCGTCCCCTGAAGCATTTCGCGGCACCCTCCGCTACGAAGGTCTTCCATGCCCCACAGCCAATCCTCTGCACCTCGCCGCCGGGTCGGCCTCGCGCGCGGAGCGTCGCCGTGGCTCCTCCCGACCGCGGCCACGGCGGCGGTCAGTCTGCTGCGTGCCCGCCGCTCCGGACGCTGGACGGCGGTGGCCGTCCCCGCCACCGTTCTCACGGCCGGCATGCTGTGGTTCTTCCGCGACCCCGAGCGGAAGATCACCGAGGGCGGGGTGGTCTCCCCCGCCGACGGCGTGGTCCAGAGCGTCATGCCGTGGAAGGACGGGCGCACCCGCGTCGCGATCTTCATGAGCCCGTTGAACGTCCACGTCAACCGCGCCCCGCTCAGCGGCACGGTCACCTCCGTCGAGCACGTCCCCGGCGGTTTCGTCCCGGCGTTCAACAAGGAGAGCGAGAACAACGAGCGGGTGGTCTGGCACTTCGACACCGAGATCGGTGACGTCGAGGTGATCCAGATCGCCGGCGCGGTGGCCCGGCGGATCGTGCCGTACGTGCCGCGCGGCTGCAAGGTCGAGCAGGGCGAGCGGATCGGGCTGATCCGGTTCGGCTCCCGGGTGGACGTCTACCTGCCGGAAGGCGTGGGCTCCGCGGTCGAGGTCGGCGAGACCATGACGGCTGGGGTGACGCGCCTTGACCGTGACTGAGCACGAGACACACGGCAGCTGGGTCAGCGAGATCGAGGAGCAGGACGACGACCTGCCCCTGTCGACACGGCTGTCGATCGCCGACGCGCTGACCCTCGGCAACGCGATCTGCGGCTTCATGGCCGTCTACTTCACCACCACCGGCGTGCTGGTGCCGCACCTGATGGGCAACGGCGACAGCGCGATGTCCAAGCACAGCGCGGCCAACGCGGTGACGCTGATGCTGATGGCGTCGGTCTTCGACCTCTTCGACGGGCTGGTCGCGCGCAAGCTGCGCAGCTCGGCGATGGGCGCGGAGCTGGACAACCTCTCGGACCTGATCAGCTTCGGGCTCGCGCCCGCGTACTTCGTCGTCGTGTGGGGCATCGTCTCCGACGACGCGCACGGCAAGGTGGCCGCCGCCGCGGCCGTCCTCGTCGTACTCGCGGTGGTGCTGCGGCTGGCCCGTTTCTCCTGCACCACGCTGCGGGACGGGGTCTTCCAGGGCATGCCCAGTCCCTTCGGGGCGATGACCGTGGTCTCCCTGGTCCTGCTGGAGCTGCCCTTCCTGCCCACGGTGATCGCGATCGTCGGGGTGGCGTGGCTGATGGTGAGCCGGGTCGAGTACCCCAAGCCGCGCGGACGGCTCGCGCTGATCACGTTCTGCTGGACGCTGGTCAGCATGGGGTGCCTCGCCGCGTGGACCCTGAACATTCCCGGTGGGCACCAGCTTCTGCAGGCGGGCTGCGCCCTCCAGTGTGTGGCCGCGGCCACGATTCCCGGGTTCGCGACGACCCGTCGGGTCAACACGATCCGGGCGAACCGTCGTGAGCGCGCTACCGCCCGGTAGGCGGTCCCCCCGGGTTTCCCCGTCCTGTCGGTTCCGGGACCACCGGTGAGTGGTGGGTCCCCGCGCCCGTTCCCCGCGCCCCTTCGGCTACCCGCCGTCGGGGCCGCGGTGTTTCCCGGCCACGGTGTTTTCCCGACCCCAGGCCGGTGGCCTGCTGAGCACGGCTCCCTCCGCCTCAAGCACGGAGGGAGCCGCAGCTGCTCACGGGTGGTCCCTGAACCGGCAGGACGGGGGCGGCCCGGGGGTTCGTTAGCCGCTACCCCAGGAAATCCCGCGCGAGGGCGACGGCCGCCCGCTCAAGAAGCGGCCCCGCCTCAGCCATGGACCGCTGGACGTCGGGCTCCAGCTCGGCAAGTGCGTAGGCGCGGCTGATCCCCGCCCCCGCGAGCTCCGCGGGGGAAAGGGCGAGGCGGCCGCAGACCGCCACCACGGGCACACCGGAGGCGTTCGCCGCCGCGGCGACCCCGACCGGGGCCTTCCCGTGCAGGGTCTGGGCGTCGAGGGACCCCTCCCCGGTGATGACGAGGTCGGCCTTGGCGAGGGCGGCGGCGAACCCGAGGACGTCGAGGAGGACGTCGATCCCGGGCCGGAACGACGCGCGCAGCCCGACGAGGGCGCCGTAGCCGATCCCGCCGGCGGCGCCCGCTCCCGGGGCGTCGGCGGCGCTGAGCGCGGCACCCCCGAGGGTGGCGCCGAGCACGGCCGCGTACTGCCCGAGCGCACCGTCCAGCAGCGCCACGTCGTCCTCGGAGGCGCCCTTCTGCGGCCCGTAGACGGCCGCGGCGCCCTTGGGCCCGCGCAGCGGGTTGTCGACGTCGCTGGCGAGCACGATCCCGGTGTCCGCCAGCCGCGGGTCCAGCGCGGACAGGTCGGCGGTGGCGAGCGACGCCAGCGCGGCGCCACCGGGGGCGACGGGCACCCCCTCCGCGTCCAGCAGCCGCGCGCCGAGCGCGCTGAGCATGCCCGCGCCGCCGTCGGTGGTGGCGCTGCCGCCGACCCCGAGCACGATCGTGCGGGCACCGTCGTCGAGCGCGGCCCGCAGCAGCTCACCGGTGCCGTAGGTGGTGGCGGTCAGCGGCGCGAAGACCCCGGGCGGCAGGTGCCGCAACCCGGACGCCTCGGCCATCTCGACCACCGCGGTGCCCTCGCGCAGCGCGTACGCGGCCTCGACCGGCTCGCCGAGCGGGCCGGTCACCCGGGCGGTACGGCGCTCGAACCCGGCGGCGACCGCCGCGTCCACGGTGCCGTCGCCCCCGTCGGCCACCGGAAGCGACGTGACGGTCACCTCGGGTGCGACCTGGTGCAGGCCGGCCGTGACACGGGCGGCCACCTCGACCGCGGTGAGCGAGCCCTTGAACTTGTCCGCGGCGACGAGCACATGCCCCGTCGGCCGTCGTACTGCATCGGACACGTGAATTCTCCTGATCCGAAACGGAACGTCGCGCCGCTCCGGACCTTATCCCACGTGCGCTGCGCGCCCCGTAGGTTGGTGCGCATGACCACCGACTACGCCACGTACATCGCCTCGCTGCCCAAGATCCTGGCGAGCGCGAACACCCTGTTCCGGTCGGCCGACGGCCGGGTCCTGCTCGTGGAGCCCAACTACCGGGACGACGGCACCTGGACGCTGCCGGGCGGCACCATCGAGTCGGACCAGGGCGAGAACCCGCGGCAGGGCGCCCGCCGGGAGACCCTGGAGGAGATCGGTCTCGACGTGCCGCCGGGCGCGCTGCTCGCGGTGGACTGGATCGGCGGGACCGCGCGGCCCCCGCTGGTGATCTACCTCTACGACGGCGGCGTGCTCGGCGAGCAGGAACTCGGCGCGATCCGGCTGCAGGAGGAGGAGTTGGACTCCTGGCGGCTGGTCGAGCCCGACGACCTGGAGCAGTACCTGTACGCGAACGGCGCGCGCCGCATCCGCGCCGGGCTGGCCGCGCTGGCGGCGGGCACCGGACCGGTCGAACTGGTCGACGGGGACCCGGCGGACGCGGCCGGCTCGCCCGCTCAGGCCGACTCGGCCACTCCAGCCGACTCGGCCGGCTCGGCCGACTCCGCGGGGAGTTGACCGCCGCGGCCG
Source organism: Streptomyces sp. NPDC088194 (assembly GCF_040702025.1). NCBI lineage: Bacteria > Bacillati > Actinomycetota > Actinomycetes > Kitasatosporales > Streptomycetaceae > Streptomyces > Streptomyces sp. NPDC088194. Next base: position 153,809 of record NZ_JBFBIV010000008.1, read on the forward strand.
CTCACGCCTTGGGGATGTCGAAGAAGTAGGTGAGGCCGCCCGCGAGCCGGATGTCGCCCTTCAGCTTCAACTTGCGGGTGAAGAACAGGGTCGGCCCCGAGGCGTTGCCCGAGACCAGCTTCAGGAACTCCGGCGCGGCCATCGTGAGACTCAACTGCGGTGTGCGGTCGGTGCGTTCGGTGACGACGGTGCAGGCGCCCCGGGCGATGTGCGTTTCGTAGACGTCGTCGCCGTCGCCCGGCTCGGTGCCGTTCTCGGTGATCCGCCAGCGGATCAGGGCGTCCCGGCCGCCCGCGGCCTCGGGCTTGAAGAGGGTGTGCATCCGCCCGAACACCTCGTCGAGCACCCGGCGGCGCTGCGGCCCGGCCATCAGCTCGGCGATCCGCCGGCCGGGCAGACCCTTCACGATCCGGGCGAACTCCCGGGGCTCGACCGACCCGAAGTCCAGTGCCTCCAGGTCGAGATCATCAAGTGCGGCCATGCGAACGCCTCTTCCTGTTCCTGACTTCGGAGTAACCTTACTCATGAGTAAGGTTAATGAACCGCTCTCCACGTGGCAAGGCTTCCCCACCGGGACGGGACATCCGTGCCCCTTGCCCCTTAGGATTCCGCCCACGGGGGACGACGGCTTTCCGCTTCGCGGACGGCCCAGCTGGCATCGCTCCGACGGGAGTCGGGTCGGGCACGACCCCGGCACTCCCATTTCGAGCGACAGAAGGCGGAAAGTCCCATGGCGGAACGGCAGTTCCTCGGACACGGCACCAACACCGGTGCGGAGAAGTTCTGGTACGTCCTCGGCTGCATCTACTTCGGTGCCTACTACATGGCCAAGGTGCCGGTGAAGAAGGCGCTGAGCGAGTACGGCCTGGTCGAGATGACCGGCGCGGAGAAGTTCTGGTACGTCATCCTCTGCATACTCTTCGGCAGCGGCTACTTCCAGAAGGTCGTCATCAAGCGGGCGCTGTCCGAGGTCCGCGACCCCAACGGCGCGTTCCCGGCCGGCGGCCAGCCGGCGCAGCTCGGCTACCAGCAGCAGCCCAACTACCAGCAGCCGGCGCCCGGTTACGGCTACCCGCAGCAGCCCGGCGGTCAGCCCGGCCAGCAGCCCGGCCAGGGCTACGGCTACCCGACCGCCTGATCACACCGGTCACCCCGCAGGCGCGGCCCAGTGGGGGTCGCGGCCCAGCGCCGCCACGATGCGGTCCAGGGCCGCGGCCCCCTCGGGCGCCGCCACCCCGGGCGCGAACGCCGCGCCCTGCGCCGTCCGTTCGGCGCCGTCCGGCACCGCCAGCGCGATCCGCAGCGTGACGTCGAGCAGGTCCGCGTCGAACTCGGCCCGCGCACCGACGGACTTGGCCACGTCCCAGGCGTGCACGACGGTGTCCACGAGCTGGAAGCCGACCGCCACCTCGGCGCGCAGCGGCTCGGGCCGGACCTCGGGCAGCCACATCCGGCTGCCCGGCAGGTCCTCGATCGCCGCGAACGCGGCCACCACCTCGGTGCCGGACGCGGCGAAGACCCGCCCCGGGTCCTCCCCCGCCGCCACCGGGCGGTCCGCCCAGATCCCCATGTCCTCGCGCTCGCCGCGCGCCGCCGCCGCGAACCCGTGGTTCTGCCCGGTCATGTGCGCGAGCAGTCGCCCCAGGTCCCAGGAGCCGCAGGGCGTCGCCACCCCGAGCCCGTCCGCCGGCACGCCACCGACCAGTGCCGACGCCACCTCGATCGCCGTACGGTGATACCCCCGAAGATCACTCATCCCGCCACCCTAGCCCCGCGGGAACGCCGCCGCGGGCTTTGTCAGGAGGCGGTGCGTTCGCCGACCGGGCGGCGGCGCAGGCTCACCTGCCGGAGGGCCGGCGGCACGTACGCCTGGTCGAGGGTGCCGAGGGTGCGGCGCCGCGTCCGGTGCCCAGCCTGGGGCGGTTCGGGGGCCGGCGGGAGAGACGTCCTCATCCAGGGACAGCCGGTCCCTGGCTGCGCCCGGCGTCCCGGTGCATGGTGGAGAGGTGGACAGAACCGAGCTGGCCGACTTCCTGCGCCGCTGCCGTACCCGGCTCGCCCCTGCCGACGTGGGGCTCTCCGAAGGCCCGCGGCGCCGTACCCCGGGGCTGCGCCGCGAGGAGGTGGCGCAGTTGGCGGGGATGTCCACGGACCACTACACGCGGCTGGAGCAGGCCAGGGGCTCGCACCCGTCCCGCCAGATGCTCGCCGCCGTCGCCCGCGCGCTGCGCCTGACCGGCGACGAACGGGACCACCTCTTCCATCTGGCCGGCGAGGAGCCCCCGCGCGGCAACCGGCCCGCCACGGAGCACGTCCGCCCCGGCCTGCTCCTGCTCCTCGACCGGCTGACCGACACCCCCGCCCAGGTGGTGAGCGACCGCGGCGACATCCTCGCGCAGAACCCGATGGCCAAGGCGCTGCATGGCGACGCGTCCGCCCGCCCCGAGGCCGAACGCAACATCATCTGGCGGTACTTCACCAATCCCGCCGCGCGGGACCTCATCCCGGCCGAGGACCGGGAGCGGGCCGCCCGCGTGTCGGTGGCGGACCTGCGCGCGACCTGCGCCCGCCGCCCGGACGACGCGCGGCTGGCCGGGCTCGTCCGCCGGCTGCGCGCCCGCAGCGAGGAGTTCGCGGCGCTGTGGGACGACCACCGCGTGGCGGTGCGCCGCAGCGACGTCAAACGCTTCCTCCATCCGGTGGTCGGCCTGCTGGAGCTGGACTGCGAGGTGCTGCTCAACCCGGACCACGACCAGCGGCTGATCGTCCACTCCGCCCGCCCGGGCAGCGAGTCGCACGAGCGGCTGGAGCTGCTGCGCGTGGTCGGGCTCCAGGAGCTGGCCCGCGGCTGAACCGCCCGTCGCCCGTGGCCGGGCCCGCGGTCGTCACCGTGGCCGTACCGCCCCACCAGGCGCGTTGCCGTGCTCGCCGCACGCCAAACCGTTACGGTGAGTGAGTGAACGCGGCGCGGCGGGCGGGAGAAGGCAGGACCGGCGGGGGCGGCAGGCTCGACGCCGCGGAGCGGGCCCGGCGCATCCACCCGGCCAAGCGGGTGCTGCTGGGCACCGCAGGAGGCGTCCTGCTGCTCGTCGGGGTGGCGCTGCTGGTGCTGCCGGGTCCCGGGATGCTGCTGGTGCTCGCCGGGCTGGTGCTGCTCTCGCGGGCGATGCCCGCGGTGGCCCGGTTCGAGGAGCCGGTACGGGTCCGGGCGATGCAGGGCGTCGAGGCGAGCGTGGCCTCGCGATGGCGGATCGCGGGCACCGCGCTGGTCGGCCTCGGGCTGATCGGCGCCGGGGTCGTCTGGGGCGCGCGCCTGGTGTCCGGGCTGCCCTTCGGCGGCTGGTCGACCGGGTCCAGCCTGATCCTCTCCGGCCTGGTGCTGCTCGGGCTGCTGGTGTGGAGCCACCGCCGGGTGCACGGCTCCTGACCGCGCGGCTCCTGACCTGCCCCGCTCCTGACCTGCCCGGCTCCTCACCTTCGGGGCCCGAACCGCGAGGTTCCCGCCCGCGTGCCCGACCTACCGGCGGGCCGCCGCGCGCCGCAGGTGCCGCAGCACCGCCTTCGCCGCGTGGTGGCCGCTCATGCCGTGCACGCCCGGGCCGGGCGGGGTCGCGGCGGAGCAGAGGAAGACCCCGGGCCGGGGCGTGGCGTACGGGATCGCGGCGAGCCGGGGCCGCAACACCGTCTGCAGGCCGGAGAACGCGCCACAGGCGATGTCGCCCTCGACGTAGTTGGCGTTGCGGGCGGCGAGCCCGGCCGGGCCGGTCACCGCGCGGGCCAGCACCAGGTCCCGGAAGCCGGGCGCGAACCGTTCGATCTGCCGCTCGACGGCGTCGGTCGCGTCACCGTGCCAGCCGCGCGGGACATGGCCGTACGCCCAGAAGACGTGCTTGCCCTCCGGCGCCCGGGACGGGTCGACCACGGTGGGCTGGGAGGTGATGAGGAACGGCGTCTGCGGCGGGCGGCCGGTGACGGCGCGGTTGAGGGCGTCGCCGATCTCCGTGTACGTGGGGCCGATGTGCACGGTGCCGGCTTCCCTGGCGACCGGCGCGGTCCACGGCACGGGGCCGTCCAGCGCGTAGTCGATCTTGAAGACGGACGGCCCGTGGCGGTAGCCGCGGTAGACGTCGCCGAGCGCGGCGATCCGGGCCAGCGCGGTCGGCGAGGTGTCGAAGACGTAGGCGCGGGCGGGCGGGAGTTCGTCGAGCTTGCGTACGGTCACGCCGGTGGTGAGGACACCGCCGAGTTCGGTGAGGTGGGCGGCGAGCGCGTCGCTGATCGCCTGGGAGCCGCCGCGCGCCACCGGCCAGCCGCGTTCGTGCGCGGCGAGCGCGAACATCAGGGCCATCGCACCGGTGAGCGGCTCGCTGAGGCGGGCGATGGCGTGCCCGGCGAGACCCGCGAGCATCGCGCGGGCCTTCGCGTCGTGGAACCGGTACGCCAGCAGCCCGACCGGCGGCAGCCCGGTGAGGCCGAACCGGGCGAAACGGTAAGGGTCCTTGGGCAGCCCGGACCACGGCGGCCGGAAGAAGTCGGCGGCCATCGTCTCCCAGTGGCCGACGTACGGGGCGAGCAGCTTGCGGTAGACGGGGGCGTCGCGCGGCCCGAGCGAGGCCGCGGTCTCGCCGACCGTGCGGGCCAGCACGGCCGCGGTGCCGTCGGGGAAGGGGTGCGCCATCGGCACCCGCGGCTGGAGCCACTCCAGGCCGTGCCGGGCCAGCGGCAGCGTACGGAAGACGGGCGAGCCGACGCCGAAGGGGTGGACGGCGGAGCAGGGGTCGTGACGGAAGCCGGGAAGCGTCAACTCCTCGGTGCGGGCGCCGCCGCCGACGGTGTCGGCCGCCTCGTAGACGTGCACGGACAGGCCCGCGCGGGCGAGTTCGACCGCGGCGGTCAGCCCGTTGGGGCCGGCGCCGACCACGACCGCGTCGGCCACCACCGCCCGGCTCACCGCGCGCCGCCTTCCCGGCCGGCGTCCGCGGAGTTCCCCGCGTTCCCGGCGTCCGCGGAGTCCTCGGTGAAGCCGACCCCCAGGGTGCGCACCACCCGCCGCGCCGTCGCCTCGTCCCGGGCCACCGTGAACGGCAGCCGGTTGCCCCCGGCCACGCGGAACGGCTCCCCGGTCGGCGTCAGGCTCGCGCCGCCCGCCTCCGAGACCAGCAGCAGCCCCGCCGAGTGGTCCCAGGGCGCCTCCCAGAAGAACGCCACCCCGTCCGCGATCCCCCGGGCCACCTCCAGATAGCCCAGCCCCGCGCTCGTGGTGCACGGCACCGTCTCGACGCCCGCGGCCTCCAGCCGCTCCAGCGCGGCGCGCTCCTCCTCGTCGCGGAAGACCGGGTTGGAGATCCATATCCGCAGCGGCTCGCGGGCGCCGGCGGTACGAAGCCGCTCGCCGTCGAGGTACGCGCCCCGGCCGCGTCCGGCGGTGGCGAACAGGCCGAGCAGCGGGGCGTACGTCCAGGAGGCCACCGGCAGGCCGCCGCGCACCAGGCTCACCAGCGTGGAGAACCCCTTGTCGCCGCGGACGAACGCCGAGGTGCCGTCGACCGGGTCGACCACCCACACCGGGGCGTCGCCGCGCAGCAGTTCCAGCCGGGACGGGTCCGCGGCGACCGCTTCCTCACCGACCACGACGGACCCGGGCAGCAGCGCGGGGAGCCGTTCGGTGAGGGCTTCCTCGGCGCGCCGGTCGGCAGTGGTGACCAGATCGTGCGGGCCGTGCTTCTCCACCACGTCCGCGGCCGTCAGTTGCCGCCAACGGGGGACGACTTCCGCCGCCACCACGTCCCTGACCGTCTCCTGGACAGCGGCGAGGAGCGCGTCATCGACCGCATCAGCATCGTTGGCCATGCGGCCATCCAACCAGACAACGGTGTCCCGCCGTGACGGTGCCGGTCTCGTCCCCGGCTGTCGCCCGGTGGTGGGTCGCGCGCGCCCGGGGACCGCGGCGAACCCCTGCGGCGGGTTACCGCAGCGCCGGAACGACGTGGGCACCGTAGGCGTCGATGACGGACTCCTTCGCGTCGTGCATGGCGTAGAGCGCGAACTGGTCGACGCCCAGGTCACGGAGTGCGGCGAGCTTGTCGAGGTGCGCCTCGGGGGGGCCGAGCACGCAGAAGCGGTCCACGATGTCGTCGGGCACGAACGCGGTGTCGGGGTTGCCGGTCCGCCCGTGGTGCGCGTAGTCGTAGCCCTGGCGCTGCTTGACGTAGGCGGTCAACTCGTCGGGCACGAGCGCGGAGTGCTCGCCGTAGCGGGCGACGAGATCGGCGACGTGGTTGCCGACCATCCCCCCGAACCACCGGCACTGCTCGCGGGCGTGCGCCAGCCCCTCCGCCGAACCGTCGGTGACATACGCCGGGGCGGCCACGCAGATGGTGATCGCGGCCGGATCGCGGCCGGCCCGCTCCGCGGCTGCGCGCACCGCCTTGACCATCTGCTCGGCGAGGTAGACGTCGGCGAGCTGGAGGATGAACCCGTCGGCCTTCTCCCCCGCCATGGCCAGCGCCTTCGGCCCGTAGGCGGCCATCCACACCGGCAGTTCGCCGCCCTCCACCCACGGCAGCCGCAGCGCGGTGCCGTCGACGGTTGCCTCGCGGCCCTCGGCGAGGTCGCGGATCACGGTGATCGCCTCGCCGAGCCGGGCGAGCGTGTTGGGCGGGCGGCCCGCCACCCGCATCGCGGAGTCGCCGCGCCCGATGCCGCACACCGTGCGGTTGCCGTACATCGAGTTGAGGGTGGCGAACGTGGACGCGGTCACCTCCCAGGTGCGGGTGCCGGGGTTGGTGACCATGGTGCCGACGGTGAGCCGGTCGGTGTGGTCGAGGATGCGGCTGTGGATGACGAACGGCTCCTGCCACAGCACGGCGGAGTCGAAGGTCCAGCCGTGGCTGAAGCCGTTGCGCTCGGCGCGGCGCATCAGGCCGACGACGTTCGACGCGGGCGGGTCGGTCTGCAGGACGAGTCCGAAGTCCATGGCGGCACCGCTCCTTCAACGTGGGGAGGCTCGCAGGGGGTCGGCGGGGTTCGGCGGGCGCCGAACGACGTCAGCCGAGGAACTGGGACGTCAGCCGAGGAACTGGCAGGTGCCGCGCGGCACGTACTGCCCGTGCCCGGCCCGCCCGACGTACGCGCCGTCCTGGATCACCGGCACCCCGCGGGACAGGACGGTCTGCGCCCGCCCGGTGATCCGGCGGCCCTCGTACGCGCTGTAGTCGACGTTCATGTGGTGGGTCTGCGCCGAGAGCACCTGGCCGGCGTGCGGGTCGTAGACCACCACGTCGGCGTCGGCGCCGGGCGCGAGGGTGCCCTTGCGGGGGTAGAGCCCGAACATCCGGGCCGGGGTGGCGCAGGCGATCTCGATCCAGCGGCGCCGGGTGAGGTGGCCGTCGAGGACCGCCTGGTGCAGCAGGTCCATCCGGTTCTCCACCCCGGGCAGGCCGTTGGGGATCTTGGAGAAGTCGCCGACGCCGATGTCCTTCTGCCCGGTGAAGCAGAACGGGCAGTGGTCGGTGGAGACCACCTGGAGGTCGTCGGTGCGCAGGCCCTGCCACAGCGCGGCCTGGTGCTCGCGCGGCCGCAGCGGGGTGCTGCACACGTACTTGCTGCCCTCGAAGCCGGGTTCGGCGAGGTTGTCGGTGGACAGGAACAGGTACTGCGGGCAGGTCTCGCCGAAGACCGGCAGGCCCTGGTCGCGGGCCGTGATCAGCTCGGCCACCGCCTGCTGCGCGGAGACGTGCACCACGTACAGCGGCGCGCCGGCGACCCGGGCGAGCTGGATGGCGCGGTGGGTGGCCTCGGCCTCCAGCAGCGCGTGCCGGACCTCGCCGTGGTAGCGCGGGTCGGTCTTCCCCGCGGCGAGCGCCTGCTGGACCAGGACGTCGATGGCGATGCCGTTCTCGGCGTGCGTCATGATCAGGCCGCCGTTGGCCGCCGCACGCTGCATCGCCCGCAGAATCCGGCCGTCGTCGCTGTAGAACACGCCCGGGTACGCCATGAAGAGCTTGAAGCTGGTGACGCCCTCCTCGACGAGGAGGTCCATCTCCTTGAGCACCGGCTCGTTGACGTCGGCGACGATCATGTGGAAGGCGTAGTCGATCGCGCACCGCGCGTCGGCCTTCGCGTGCCAGGCGTCGAGGCCGGCTCGCAGGCTGCCGCCGACCTGCTGGATGGCGAAGTCCACGATGGTGGTGGTGCCGCCCCACGCGGCGGCGCGGGTGCCGGTCTCGAAGGTGTCCGAGGCGACGGTGCCGCCGAACGGCATCTCCATGTGGGTGTGCGCGTCCACGCCGCCGGGGATGACGTAGCGGTCGGTGGCGTCGATGACGGTGTCGGCGGTCCAGCCGGCCGCGGTGTCGCTGTCGTGGGCGGCGAGCGCGGCGATCCGCCCGCCCTCGATCAGCACGTCGGCGTGGACCTCGTCGGCGGCGGTGATCACCAGGCCGCCGCGGATGAGGGTGCGGGTCACTGCGCGGCTCCTTCCTGCACCGGCGGCGCGGACTTCGCGGGTGCGGACGGCTGCGGCGGCGCGGACGGCTCCCGTCCCGCGGACGACCCCTGCGCGGACGACCCTTGTGCGGACTGCCGCTCCAGTTCGGCCTGCGCGGCGCTCAGGGCCGCGCTCAGGGCGTCGGCGCCCTGCTCCGCCTCGGCCACGGTGAGCGTCAGCGGCGGGGCGATCCGCAGCGCGTTGCCCGCCCGGCCGCCCTTGCCGATCAGCAGGCCGTGCTCGCGGGCGGCTTCGAGGACCAGCGAGGCGGCGGCCGGCGACGGGACGTCGGTGCCGGGTTCGACCAGTTCCACCCCGAGCATCAGACCGCGGCCGCGCACCTCGCGGACGATGGTGCTGCGCGCGGCGACCGCGTCCAGCCGGGACTTCAGCAGGCCGCCGACCCTGCGGGCGTTGCCCTGGAGGTCGTGGTCGAGCAGGTAGGCGAGGTTGGCGAGCGCTCCCGCGGTGGTGATCGGGCTGCCGCCGAAGGTGGAGATGGAGTTGGCGTCCAGGCAGTTCATCACCTCGGCGCGCGCCACCACACCGCCCATGGACAGGCCGTTGCCGATGCCCTTGGCGAAGGTGAGGATGTCCGGCGGGCCGGCCTGGTCGTGCGCCTGCCAGCCCCAGAAGTGGTCGCCGGTACGGCCCCAGCCGGTCTGCACCTCGTCGGTGATCCACAGGATGCCGTGCCGGTCCAGCACCCGCTTGAACGCGGCCAGCAGACCGTCGGGACCGGAGGTGAACCCGCCGACGCCCTGCACCGGTTCGGCGATGAGCGCCGCGATCGTGCCGTTCGCCTGCCCGAGCAGGTCCTCCAGGTCCTCCACGCACGCGGCGGTGAACTCCGCGTCGGTCAGGTGCGCGTACGGGCCGCGGGTGCGGACCCCGCCGTGCACGTAGAGCGTCTGGAGCGGGGAGAGGCTGGTCGGGGACCAGGCGGAGTTGCCGGTGATGCCGATCGAGGTGAAGGACCGGCCGTGGTAGCTGTTGCGCAGCGCCAGCACCTGGTTGGAGCGGCGGTAGGTGGTGGCCAGCAGCAGCGCGGTGTCGTTGGCCTCGGTGCCGGAGGTGGTGAAGAACACCCGGGCGTCCGGGATGCCGGACAGGTGGGCGATCCGCTCGGCGAGTTCGACGGCCTGGCGGCTGAGGTAGAGCGTCGAGGTGTGCAGGATCTTCCCGGCCTGCTCGGTGACGGCGGCGGTCACCTCCGGCAGCGCGTGCGCGGTCATGGTGGTGAGGATGCCGCCGAAGAAGTCCAGGTAGCGGCGTCCCTCGGCGTCCCAGACGTGGCGGCCCTCGCCGTGCGTCAGCTCGATCGGCCGGGCGTAGTAGGTGGCCAGCCAGTCGGGGAGCACCGCCTGGTGGCGGGCGTACAGCGCGGCGTGCGCGCTCTGGGTCGCGGTGGCCATCTGCTCACGCCTCCGTCAGGTCGCCGTAGGCGTCCGGCCTGCGGTCTCGGTAGAACGCCCAGGTCTGGCGGACCTCGTCGATCAGGTCGAAGTCGAGGTCGCGGACGAGCAGTTCCTCCTTGCTGTCGGAGGCGGCGCCGTCCACGAGTTGGCCGCGCGGGTCCACGAAGTAGCTGGTGCCGTAGAAGTCGTTGTCCCCGTACGGCTCGGTGCCGACCCGGTTGATCGCCGCGATGAAGTACTCGTTGGCGACCGCCGCGGCGGGCTGCTCCAGCTGCCACAGGTACGCCGACAGGCCGCGGCTGGTGGCCGAGGGGTTGTAGACGAGCTGGGCGCCGGCCAGGCCCAGGGCGCGCCAGCCCTCGGGGAAGTGGCGGTCGTAGCAGATGTACACGCCGATCCGGCCGACGGCGGTGTCGAAGACCGGCCAGCCGAGGTTGCCGGGCTTGAAGTAGTACTTCTCCCAGAAGCCCTTGACCTGCGGGATGTGGTGCTTGCGGTACTTGCCGAGGTAGCTGCCGTCGGCGTCGATCACGGCGGCGGTGTTGTAGTAGAAGCCGGACTGCTCGACCTCGAAGACCGGCACCACCATGACCATCCCGGTCTCCTTGGCGAGCGCCTGCATCCGGCGCACCGTCGGGCCGTCCGGCACCGGTTCGGCCCACCGGTAGTGCTCGGCCTCCTGGACCTGGCAGAAGTAGGGGGCGTTGAACACCTCCTGGAACCCGATCACCTTCGCGCCCTGCGCGGCCGCGGCCCGCGCGTGCTCCTCGTGCTTGGCGATCATCGACTCGGTGTCACCGGTCCAGGTGGCCTGCACCAAGGCGGCCCTGACGACGTTGCTCATCCGCAGCTCCTCTGACGTGACGTCACGTCGGTTCTACGCCCGTAGATCCCAGCCGTCCGACGAACGTAAGTCCCGCGCTCCACTCTGGCAAGGCCCGTGCGGTTACCAGCCGACAACGGGCATGTTTCCTGCCCGCCCGACCCATACGGCGCATCCCGGTGGACCTCGCGCGGGTCCCTTGCCGGGGGCTGGGCCGGGTCCGCCGGCGAAGGCCGCGCCCACGGTGCGGCGCGCCGAGAAGCCGCCCGGTCACTGCTTCGTGCCGGCCTTCCTGGCGGCGTCGGCCGTGTTCGCCTTGCCGATCAGCCGGATCTGCTCGGGCGTGAACTGCCGGCGTGAACTGGTCGAGCAGATGCGTCAGCCGGGTCATCCGGCCATGGAAGTCAGCGCCCCACTTGTCGGCGGCCGAGCCGGTCCAGGTGTGGGTCATCATCGCGTTCACCTTGCCGATGGCTGCGCGTATGTCAGCCTCCGCGGTCGATATCGCGGCCATGTCCTTCAGCCGTCCTCCCGGTCGCCGGCACGTGCAGGAGGACGTACTCGCTGATGGCGGCGTTCTCCGCGATGGTGTAGAAACCACCGTCGCTCGCAGGCGCCATGTCCACCGGATCGAAGCCGGACAGCGGCCGGCCGGTGACCGGTTCCCTGCCCGCAACGTGCAGGTGGCACCGTTTCCCGTCGAGAGTGACGGCCACGATCGCCGGGTGGCGGTCGTACCTGACCGGTGGCGGCCGGAGCGGGAGGCCGTGCGGGCCGCGTTCCGGGGGGATTTCCGGGGCGAGTTGAGGGTGCACCGCTGAGCAAGCCGCTCCTGGTCCATGCCCGGGAAGTCGCGCGGGACATGGAGCCGGTCGCCGGGAGCCGTACCGCCCACGGGCAAGGGCCGGCTAGAGGCGGAGTGCCGCGGAGATGTCGCGTTGGCAGGGGGCGGAGACGCGGGCGGCGGCGGCGAGGAGGGGGGTGGCGAGGGAGGGGCGGGTGCGGGTGACGGCGGCCGCGGTGGCGGCGGGGCGGGAGCGGGCGAAGGTCTCCAGGAGTTCGCCGGATTCGTCGGTGCGGCCGGCGTGGTGGAGGAGGTCGGCCACGACGGCGACGTCCTCGGGGCTGCGGGCGGCCGCTTGGTGGAGCAGGGTGCGGCAGTCGGGTCCGCGCCCGTCGGCGGCGAGCGCGGCGACGGCCTCGGCGAGCGGTTCCGGCGGGAGCGCGGCGATCTCCCAGAGCAGGGTGGCGACGTCGGCGCCGAGCCCGGTGCGCTCCAACTCCCTTACGACGTAGGGGATACGGTCGGCGGGCCCTTCGGCGGCGGCGCACAGCACGAGGTAGGCGGCGCCGCTCTCCCCGGCCCGCCGCAGCGCGCCGAGCCTGGCCGCGCCGGCCTGCGCCTCCGCGGTCCAGCGCGGGTCTCGGGCAGGCGCGGCGGAGGGGGTGGCGGGTGCCTTGGGGGCTCCGGCGAAGCGC